>CANMWW010000433.1 GCA_947500965.1 Alphaproteobacteria bacterium | reverse complement strand
GCCATGTCGAGCATGCCGGCCACGTAGTCCATCGCCGCGCGCGGCAGCCAGTTGCCGCTCTGGCGCTGGGCGATGTCGAGCAGCGGCAGCACCGCGCTCGCCTGCCGCCCCGCCGGGTAGCGCGCGATGATCGTGCGCGCGCGCTCGAGGTTGGCGGCGTCGAAGGCGAAGGTCGCGGGCTGGGCCACGCCCCCGCCATGCTGGGCGGCGCTCATCGGTCGATCTCCCCGAACACGATGTCCATAGACCCGATGATCGCCACCACGTCGGCGAGCATGTGGCCCTTGCCGAGGAACTCCATCGCCTGCAGGAAGGCGAAGCCCGGCGCGCGGATCTTGCAGCGATACGGCTTGTTGGTGCCGTCGGAGACCAGGTAGACGCCGAACTCGCCCTTGGGCGCCTCGACCGCCGTGTAGGTCTCCCCAGCGGGCACGTGGTATCCCTCGGTGTAGAGCTTGAAGTGGTGGATGAGCGCCTCCATCGAGCGCTTCATCTCGCCGCGCGACGGCGGCGTGATCTTCTTGTCGTCGGTCTTCACCGGGCCGGGCGTCCGCGCGACGACGTCGAGCGCCTGGACCATGATGCGCAGCGACTGGCGCATCTCCTCCATGCGGCAGAGGTAGCGGTCGTAGCAGTCGCCGTTCCTGCCCACGGGCACGTCGAAGTCGTAGGACTCGTAGCCGTCGTAGGGCTGCGCCTTGCGCAGGTCCCAGGGAAGGCCAGAGCCGCGCAGCATCGGCCCGGAGAAGCCCCAGGCCAGCGCCTCCTCGGCGGTGGCGCGCCCGATGTCGACCGTGCGCTGCTTGAAGATGCGGTTGTCGGTCAGCAGCGATTCGATGTCGTCGATGATCTTCGGGAAGCGGCCGGTCCAGGCGCGGATGTCGTCGACGAGCTTCGGCGGCAGGTCGCTCGCGACGCCGCCCGGGCGGAAGTAGTTGGCGTGGAGCCGCGCGCCGCAGGCGCGCTCGTAGAACTCCATGAGCTTCTCGCGCTCCTCGAAGCCCCAGAGCAGCGGGGTCATCGCGCCGACGTCGAGCGCGAAGGTCGTGATGTTCAGGATGTGGTTCAGGATGCGGCCGATCTCGGCGTAGAGCACGCGGATCGCCTGGGCGCGCGGCGGCGGCGCGATGCCCAGCAGCTTCTCCACCGCCAGCGCGAAGGCGTGCTCCTGGTTCATCGGCGACACGTAGTCGAGCCGGTCGAAATAGGGCAGCGCCTGCGTGTAGGTCTTGTACTCGATCAGCTTCTCGGTGCCGCGGTGGAGCAGGCCGATATGCGGGTCGGCGCGCTCGACGACCTCGCCGTCCATCTCGAGGACGAGGCGCAGGACGCCGTGGGCCGCGGGATGCTGCGGCCCGAAGTTCATGGTCAGGTTCTTGAGGGCGACTTCGGCGGTCATGGCGTCGGCTCAGCTCCTGGGGGCGGCCGCGGGTGGCGGCGCGGCCTTCTCGTCGCCCGGCAGGAGGCGGTTCATGCCCTCCCAGGGCGAAAGGAAGTCGAACCTGCGGAAGTCCTGCGTCAGCTTCACGGGCTCGTAGACGACGCGCTTGAGCTCGTCGTCGTAGCGCACCTCGACATGGCCGGTGAGCGGGAAGTCCTTGCGCAGCGGATGCCCCTCGAAGCCGTAGTCGGTGAGGAGGCGCCGCAGGTCCGGATGGTCGGAGAACATGATGCCGTAGAGGTCCCACGCCTCGCGCTCGTACCAGCCGGCGGAGGGGAACACGCCCGTGGCGGTCGGCACCGGCGTGGATTCGTCGGCCTCGAGCTTCACGCGGATGCGCTGGTTCAGCTTGACCGAGAGCAGGTTGTACACGACGTCGAAGCGCCGCTCGCGCTGCGGCCAGTCGACGCCGCAGACATCGACCAGGACCTTGAACTCGCACTGGCTGTCGTCGCGCAGGAAGGACAGCACGCGCACGACCGAGCCGGCGTTCACGGTGACCATCAGCTCGCCGAGGCGCTGCTCGACCCGCACGACGTCGTCGGGGAGGGCCGAGGCGACGTGTTCGCCGATCTCCTTCAGGACCTGGTTCATCGCGCCCTGCCCTTCAGCGCATGATCGACGTGGTGCGGCGGATCTTCTTCTGCAGCTGCAGCACGCCGTAGAGCAGCGCCTCCGCCGTCGGCGGGCAGCCCGGGACGTAGATGTCGACCGGGACGATGCGGTCGCAGCCGCGCACCACCGAGTAGGAGTAGTGGTAGTAGCCGCCGCCATTCGCGCAGCTGCCCATCGAGATGACCCAGCGCGGCTCGGCCATCTGGTCGTAGACCTTGCGCAGGGCCGGCGCCATCTTGTTGGTCAGAGTGCCGGCGACGATCATCACGTCGGACTGGCGCGGGCTCGGCCGGAAGACGATGCCGAAGCGGTCGAAGTCGTAGCGGCTCGCGGCGCTGTGCATCATCTCGACGGCGCAGCAGGCCAGGCCGAAGGTCATCGGCCAGAGCGAGCCCGTCCGGGCCCATGCCACGAGCTTGTCGAGCTGGGCGACGACGAACCCCTTGTCCTGGAGCTCGTCCGCCACCGTGCGGAGCATCCGGTCCTGCTCGGCGCCCTGCGCCAGCGGAGCGGAACCCGGCGCGATCACTCCCATTCGAGGGCTCCCTTCTTCCATTCGTAGACGAAGCCGACGGTCAGGACGCCGAGGAAGGCGACCATCGACCAGAACCCGAACATCCCGATGTCGCCGAGCGCGACCGCCCAGGGGAAGAGGAACGCGACCTCGAGGTCGAAGATGATGAACAGGATGGCGACGAGGTAGAAGCGCACGTCGAACTGCTTGCGCGCCTCGTCGAAGGCCTCGAACCCGCATTCATAGGCCGAGAGCTTCTCGGGGTCGGGCTTCTGCCGGCCCGCGACGAGCGAGGCGGCGACCATCACGATCGACAATCCGATCGCGATCCCGAGGAAGATCAGGATCGGAAGGTATTCGCGCAGCAAGGCGTCCATCGGCTCCAGACCGGTTTGCGCGGGGGCTCGGCGAACTCGCCGACGCCCCCCGGCGTCCGGCTCCCAGATTGCGGGCCGGGACGGGGACTCCGTCCGGCCTGCCGGTCGTTATAGAAGGGACCCCCGCGTTAGAAAAGACCAACTTGCCGCAATGCACACGCGGACGTGCCGCATGGCGGCCGGCCCCGGGAGGGGCGGGTGTCTTCTGCATCCGTGAAGGGGAAATTGGCGCGAGCGACGGGACTTGAACCCGCGGCCTCCGGCGTGACAGGCCGGCGCTCTAACCAACTGAGCTACGCCCGCGTGGGCCAATTCAAGGCGCGGGGATGTACCCGCCTTCGCGGGGCCAGTCAAGAGAAG
>CANMWW010000432.1 GCA_947500965.1 Alphaproteobacteria bacterium | reverse complement strand
GGGCCGGTGTCGAGGCCCTCCTCCATGCGCATGATGCACACGCCCGTCTCGCGGTCGCCCGCGAGGATCGCGCGCTGGATCGGCGCGGCGCCGCGCCAGCGCGGCAGCAGCGAGGCGTGGATGTTGATGCAGCCATGGCGCGGCGCGTCCAGCACGGGTCGCGGCAGGATCAGGCCATAGGCCGCGACCACGGCGATGTCGGCCTGGAGCGCGGCGAAGGCCGCGTGCTCCGCCGGGTCGCGCAGCCGCGCGGGCGTGCGCACGGGGATGCCGCGCGCGGCGGCGAGCTCGTGGACATCGGAGCGCGTCTCGCGATGGCCGCGGCCCGCGGGACGCGGCGGCTGGCTGTAGGCGCAGGCGACCTCGTGCCCGGCATCGGCGATCGCCGCCAGCGCCGTCGCGGCGAAGGCCGGCGTGCCCATGAAGACGACGCGCATCGTCAGGACGGCTGGTCGCCGGCCTGCCCGGCCGCCTTCGACTTCCGCGCCTTCTGCAGGCGCTTCATGATCATCCCGCGCCGCAGGACCGAGAGGTGGTCGACGAAGAGCGTGCCCTCGAGATGGTCCATCTCGTGCTGGATGCAGACCGCGAGCAGGCCCTCGGCCTCGATCTCGCGCGCGGCGCCGGTCTCGTCGAGGTAGCGCACGCGCACGGCCCTCGGCCGCGTCACGTCGGCATACTGCTCCGGCAGCGACAGGCAGCCCTCCTCGAAGGGGATGCGCTCCTCCGACGCCCAGGCGATCTCCGGGTTCGCCATCCGCAGGGGGGCCCGCTCCTCCTCGCCCTTGCCGACATCGACCACGATCACGCGCAGCGATTCCCCGACCTGCGGCGCGGCGAGGCCGATGCCGGGCGCGGCGTACATCGTCTCGAGCATGTCTTCCATCAGCCTGGCGACGCGCGCGTCGACCGCCGCGACGGGCTTCGCCTTCAGCTTCAGGCGCGGATCGGGGGCGACGAGGATCTGGAGCAGGGCCATGGGGCGGTTACCTAGTCAGGCCGCGGCGCAGGGTCAACACGCGGGACGCCCGGCGCTTGCCCGGCGGGCGCCGCGCCGACACACTGTCGCCTCGCGAAAGCCATTGGGGGACGGGACGATGCAGAAGCAGGCCGCGGCGATGAAGGAGCTCCTGGCGGGGCCCGGGCTCCACGTGATGCCGGGCGCCGGCGACGGCATGGGCGCGCGTCTGGTCGAGGAGGCCGGCTTCCGCCTGGGCTTCGCCTCCGGCTCGTCGATCTCCGCCCTGCGCCTCGCCCAGCCGGACATGGACCTGCTCTCCGTCACGGAGATGCGCGACGCCGTCGAGACCTGCGTCGCCGCCGCGCCGAAGGTGCTCTGGCTCGCCGACGGCGACACCGGCTACGGCAACGCCATCAATGTCCAGCGCACGATCCGCGCCTATGCGCGCACCGGCGCCGCCGCGGTGCTGGTCGAGGACAAGGCCTGGCCGCGGCCGCTCGGCCACAAGGGCGCCAAGCTCGCCGTCGAGCGCGACGAGGCGATCCTGCGTTGCCGCGCCGCCGCCGAGGCCTGCCGCGAGGAAGGCATCCTGCTGCTCGCGCGCACCGACGCGCGGCCCTCGCGCGGCTTCGACGAGGCGCGCTGGCGCATCGAGGCCTTCGTCGCCGAGGGCGCCGACATCCTCTTCCTCGATTCGCCGCAGGACGAAGCCGAGATCCGCGCCAGCGTCGAGGCCGGCCAGGGCCGCCCGATGCTCGCGGTCAACGCACCGGCCGGGAAGCACTTCATGCCGCCCGACGCGACGCTGGAGAAGCTGGGCATCAAGATCGTGGTCTACCCGCAGGAGATGCTCGCCGCCTCGGTGCGCGCGATGCGAGGCGCCCTCGCCAGCCTCAAGGGCGGCGAGCGCCCGCCCATGGCCACCCCGGCCGAGCTCGGCAGCGCGATCCGACTGCCCGAGTACCTCGCCACCGACGCCAGGTTCGGCGGCGGCGGCCGCTGAACCGGAAGGGACAACGGCGCATGGCGCATCCCGCGATCGAGCAGGGCGTCACCTGGGTCTACACCCACGACATCGACGCGACCTGCGCCTTCTATCGCGACCGCATCGGGCTGGAGCAGGTCCTCGACCAGGGGGGGCTGTGCCGGATCTTCCGAATGGGCCCGGCGAACTTCCTCGGCGTCTGCCAGGTGCGGCCGGGACGGCATGTCGAGCCGAAGGGCGTGGTGATCACCTTCGTCGTCCCGGACGTCGACGCCTGGCATCGCCACCTCGTCGCCGCCGGCGTCACGCCGGAGGGCCCGCCCGAGCGCAGCGAGAAGTTCAACGTCTACTGCTTCTTCGCGCGCGACCCGAACGGCTACCTGCTCGAGTTCCAGACCTTCCTCGACCCGGCCTGGAAGCGCGGCTGAGCCCACGCCCTCAGCCCTCGCCGCGCGCGGCCTCGCCCAGCGCCGAGGGCTGGCGGGGCGCCGACTCGACCTGGCGCAGGACCTCGATCTCGTTGCCGGCGGGCGCGGCGCCGAGGTCGCGGAAGCGCCGCGCCTGCGGCAGCACGCGCGCCTCCAGGCCGCCGACCGCCTGGTTGTACTGCTGCACGGATCTCTCCAGCGCCTTGCCGAGCGCGGCCATGTGCTCGGCCATCGTGCCGACGCGGCGATAGAGCTCGGCGCCGAGCGCGCTGATCTCGCGCGCGTTCTCCGCGACGCGCTCCTGCTTCCAGCCATGCTGGACCGCGCGCAGCAGCGAGATCAGCGTCGTCGGCGTCGCCGGCACGACGCCGCTCGCGGCGCCGAACTCGATCAGCGCCGGGTCGGCCTGCAGCGCAGCGGCGAAGAAGGCCTCGCCGGGGAGGAACATGACGACGAATTCCGGCGCCTCGTCGAACTGCTCGGCGTAGCCGCGCTCGGCCAGCCGCCGCATGTGCCCCTTCACGTCGGCGGCGTGCTGCAGCAGGCGCGCGCGCCGCGCCTCCTCGTCCTCGATCGACGCGGCGTCGAGATAGGCCTCGAGCGGCGCCTTGGCGTCGACGACGACGGTCTTGCCGCCCGGCAGCCGCACGATCATGTCGGGGCGCAGCCGCCGCTCCGCGCCGATCGTGGGCTGCTCGACGAAGTCGCAATGCGCGAGCATGCCCGCGAGCTCCGCGACGCGGCGCAGCTGCACCTCGCCCCAGCGCCCGCGCGCCACCGGCGAGCGCAGCGACTGCGCCAGCCGCGCGGTCTCGCTGCGCAGCGTCTCGCTGGCTTGCGCCAGCCGCTCGACCTCGCCCTTGAGCTCGCCGAAGGCGCCGGCGCGCCGCGTCTCGAGCTCGCCGAGCCGCGCGTCCATCCGCGACAGCGCCT
>CANMWW010000431.1 GCA_947500965.1 Alphaproteobacteria bacterium | reverse complement strand
TGGACATTTCCTCGTCTCCCACACTAGAGGCTCCGCCGCGTCGGCGCGAGGCCCGCATCCCTGCGCGCCGCGCGTTGTGCCTGCGCGTTTTGCGGATATCCTCGCCGGCCATGAGCAAGGCATTCACGAAGGAGGATGGCGGCGGCGAGGAGGACGACGACCTTCCGCCGGGCGCCGTCGCGCTGCCCGCGGGCGCGCGCAACTACATCACGCCCGCGGGGTTCCGCAGGCTGCAGGACGAGCACCAGCGCCTCCTGCGCGTCGAGCGGCCCGAGGTGGTGCGCAGCGTCTCCTGGGCCGCGTCGAACGGCGACCGCTCGGAGAACGGCGACTACATCTACGGCAAGCGCAGGCTGCGCGAGATCGACCGGCGCGTGCGCTTCCTGTCGAAGCGGCTCGAGAACGCGGAGGTCGTCGATCCGCTGCGCCAGGAGCGGCGCGGCCAGGTGTTCTTCGGCGCCACCGTGACCTATGCCGATCCCTCGGGCCGGGAGCGCAGGGTGAGCATCGTGGGCGCCGACGAGGTCGATGCCGATCGCGGCCGCGTCAGCTGGATCTCGCCGATCGCGCGCGCGCTGCTGCGCGCGGAGGTCGGGGACGAGGTCGCGCTGCGCACGCCGCAGGGCGTGGAGGCGATCGAGGTCCTTGCGATCGACTACGTCGAGATCGGGGACTGAGCCCGCTCAGCGCGCGGCGTCGCCCAGCAGCGCGCCTTCGGTGTCGGCGTCGTCGAGCATGGCGCCGGCGAGCAGGGCGCCCGAGAAGTCCGCCTTGCGCATGTTGGCGCCCCTGAAGTCGGTGCCTGCGCAGCGCGCGCGGCTTGCGATCGCGCCGGACAGGTTGGCGGGCCAGAGCCGTCCCGTGCCCGAGCCGTCGGCGCGCTTGATCTCGACGGACTTCATGCGCGCCCCGGACAGGTCGGCGCCGGTCATGTCGGCCATCGTCAGGATCGCGCCGTCGAGGTTGGCGCCGATCAGGTGCGCGTTGCGCAGCACGGCGCGGTCGAAGTTCGCCATCACCAGCTTGGCGCCGGAGAAGTTCGCGCCGGCCAGGTCGCAGCTGGACAGGTTGGCGCCGCTGAGGTCGATGCCCGCGAAGTCGACGCCGCGCAGGTCCTTGCCCGCGAGGTTCGCCTGCGCGCCGCGCCGTCCCTGGCTCGCCGCCCAGGCGCGGTGGCCCTCGATCGCCTCGCGGATCGCGGAGGGCAGCTGGTCGATCGGCTTGGTCGTGCGCACGCCGCTCATCAGCGCGGAGGTCAGGTCGACGCCCGCGAGGTCGGCGCCCGAGAGGTCCGAGCCCTCGAAGTTCGCGCCGGTCACCTTGGCGCTGCGCATGTCCACGTTCGCCATGCGCGCGTCGATCATCGCCGCGCCGGAGAGGTCCGCGCCCACCATCGCGGCGCCCGTCGCGTCCGCGCCCGACATGTCGGCGCGCGCGGCGACGCTGCGGTTCAGCTGCGTGCCGCGCAGCTGCGCGCCCGCGAGCTTGGCCCGCGTCAGGTCGGCGCCGTCGAGCCGCGCGCCGGTGAGGTTGGCGTGGGTGAGCACCGCCTCGCCCAGCTGCGCGCGCTCCAGGTCCGCCCCGGTCAGGTCGGCCCCGGCCAGGTCGGCGCGGCCCGTCATGCCGCCGCCGCCTCCGGCACCGGCGGCGGTGCCTGAGGCGCCGAGCAGCCGGCCCGAGCGCATGTCGGCGTTGCGCAGCTTCGCCTGCTGCATCTTCGCGCCGCGCAGCACGATGCCGCGCATGTCGGCATCGACGAAGGAGGCGCCGGTCAGGTCGGCGCCCGAGAAATTGGCCGTGAAGAGGTCGGCCTTGTCGAAGACCGCGCCCCGGAGGTTCGCGTTCGAGAAGCCCGTGCCGGTCAGCTTGGCGCCCGCGAGGTTCACGCCGGGAAGGGACACGCCCGAGAGGTCCTGGGTCGACAGGTCGGCGCGTGCGCCGCCGCGCCTCGTCGCGAAGAGCTCGTGGCGCAGGAGCACGAACCTGATTTCGGCGGGCGACTTGCGCGGGCCGGTCGTCTCTGCCGCGCGCGACTGGCCGCCGACGTTGTCACGCGACATGGATGCCCCTGGGAGCCGGGCCTATCGACGATACCGGGAACGACACGTCGTTATCATCGCGCGTCACCCCGCGGCTGACAACTCGCGCAGGACCAGCTCGCGGGCTTCGTCGAGAAGGTTGGCATGCCTAATCGATGGCTCGAATTCCCGGAGCGCCGCGCGGCTGGCGGCCGGGGTCTCGCGCAGCGCATCGAGCAGCAGCGTCGCGACCGCGCGCCGCCGCATCTCGCCGCGTATCTCGGTCTCCGCGAGGGCGAGGGCGCGGAAGCGCGCGGCTGGCCCGCCCTGCGGCAGGACGAGGTCGCCGAAGCCGCCTGGCCGGTCGAGGCGCTGCCAGCGGCGCACCATCGCCACGACCGTGCCGCCGCCTCCGGCATAGGCGCCACGCGCGTCGTCGCGCAGCGCCTCCGCGACGCGCGTGAGCGCCGCGGCCTCGGCCGTCGCGTCGCCGCGCGCGAGCGGCCGCGGGCCCGCGAGCTCGCGCCGCACGCGGGCCATCAGGACGCCGCGCGTCTCCGGCGCCAGCTGCGTGGCCAGGAAGCGCGCGAGGTCCGGGTACCAGGGCGCGGGACGCGGCGGCGGGGGCGGCTCGCGCCCGCGCGCCATGTCGATCGTGGCCATGAGCGCGGTGGCGAAGTCCTGCTGCCCTCCCAGGACCTCGCGCAGCACCTCGGGCGAGGCGAGGCAGTCGGCGACCAGCTCGTCCACGCGCGCGACCGATTCCGGGGCCGACGCCGCGCCGGCCCAGCCGAGCACCATGGCAAGGCGCGCGAGCAGGGTCGGCTCGCCCTCCAGCACGCGCGCGATGCCGTGGCGCGCGACGAAGGCGCGCCCGGCCTCGTCCTCGGCGCGATGGCGCGCGCGCTCCGCGAGCGCGTCGAGCCCGTCATGCCCCGGCACGGGGTGGCGTCGGTCCGCGCGCGCCTCGGTGGCGCGCTTCCATGCCGTGGCGAGCAGCCCCTCGAGCGCGCGCACGCATTCGCCATGCGCCGCGCCGGTCTCGTCCGCGCGGCGCGCCCATGAGCATGCCCTCGTCCTCGAGCCTGCGCGCAAAGCGGATGTTGTGGAGCAGCTCGGTCGGCGTGATGCCGAGCCGGTCGAGGAACTGGCGCAGCAGCTGGCCGATCGCGCGGCGGCTGCGAGCGCCGTAGAGATCGGCCGCCGCGTCGCACCAGGCGCCGGCCTCGTCGAGGTCGCCGACGCGCGCGGCGTCCTCGCCGCGCTCCGGCCGCGCCGCCTCGAAGACGGCG
>CANMWW010000430.1 GCA_947500965.1 Alphaproteobacteria bacterium | reverse complement strand
GGCTCGACCCGGATTCCGCGCGCATCCTGTCGCGCCTGATAACGGACCTTGATCGCATGATCCTCAAGGTGGAGCGCGAGCTGCGTTCCATGCGCCACGAGGAGGCCGGCCACGCGGTCTCGGCCGCGGCGCAACTCGCCTACGCGAAGAACGCGGCGCGCTGAATGCGCCTGCTCGCCGCCGTCCTGGCCCTGGCGCTCGCGCCCGGGCTCGCAGAGGCGCAGACCATCACGCTCGACCTCGCCGGCGGCGGATCGGTCGCGCGCAGCGCGATCAACCTCTTCCTGCTCTCCACGCTGCTGGCCGTGGCGCCGACGCTGGTGATCGTCGCCACCAGCTTCACGCGCGTCGTGGTGGTCCTGTCCCTCCTGCGCTCCGCGCTCGGGCTGCAGCAGACGCCGCCGAACATCGTCATCACGACGCTCGCCGTGTTCATGACGCTCTTCATCATGGCGCAGCCCACGGACCTCGCGATCACCCGCGGCGTCGAGCCCTACCTGCGGGGCGCGATAGGCGAGGAAGCCGCGATCGGCGAGATCGTGGCGCCGTTCCGGGAGTTCATGCTGAAGAACACGCGCCGGGAGGACCTCGACGTCTTCCTGGCCATAGCGCAGCGCAACAGCCCCGAGCTCAAGGTCGAGTCCCCCGCGGACATCCCGATCCGCGTGGTCCTGCCCGCCTTCATGCTCAGCGAACTGCGCGTCGCCTTCGAGATCGGCTTCCTGATCTACCTGCCGTTCCTCGTCATCGACCTCGCGGTCTCGGCGATCCTGATGGCGATGGGCATGATGATGGTGCCGCCCGTGCTCGTCGCGCTGCCCTTCAAGCTCGTCTACTTCGTGTTCGCGGATGGATGGCGGATGCTCGTGTCCGCGCTCGTCGACAGCTACGCCTACTGACGGGGCGTCAGCCTCCCTCGTCGTCCCCGGCGTCCTCCGCCCCTTCGTCCCAGAGCCTGTCGATCCGTGCGCACAGCGTGCGGATGTCCGCCATGCAGTCGACGACGGTCGGGTGGTCCTCCCCCATCCGGCGGCAGAGGAACTGGTAGTCGGTCAGCCGCGCCTCGAGCTGGCGGGCGAGTCCTCCGAATGCGTTGCGGTCGACGGGCACGTCACGCCTCCTGGACAGGGTTCGCGCCAGCATGGACCGGCCGCGCACGGTCGGGGCGGGCGAGAAGGATCGGGAACGGACTGGCACGCTTCGTGCGTGGTGAGGGCATCGCGGGTTCATCCCGCCAAATTCTTGACGTGGCCCCAAGACATGTCGCTCTCGATCGTCAACAACTATGCCGCGCGCATCGTCCATCGCCAGGTGGAGCGGAACGACGCGATGGCCACGAAGATGGTGGCCCGGCTTTCCTCCGGATCCCGGGTGATCTACGCGTCCGACGACGCCGCATCGCTCGCCGTGGGGACGCGCCTGCGCGCGGATGTCGGCGCCATGCAGATGGCCGCGGTGAACGCGAGCCATGCGGCCGCCGTCCTCCAGATCGCGGACGGCGCCGCGTCGATCATCGGCGACATGACCACGCGCCTCAAGACGCTCGCCATCCAGTCGGCCTCCGACCAGCTCTCGGGAACCGAGCGCGGGATGATCGACAGCGAGTACCAGCAGCTGCTGCGCGAAATCGACCGCATCGCCGCCTCTGCGTCGTTCAACGGCAAGCGCGTCCTCAACTACACCGGCGCGCCGGTGCGACCGACGGCGCTCGTCCAGGATGGGATGAACGCGTTCGGCAACGTGAACGGGGTGGTTTCCCTCGACACGTCGGGGGCGATGGCAGGCTCGCTCTTTGCAGCGAGCTTCGACGCCGCCGCGAACCGCCTCACCCTCACCAACCTCACCAACGGCGAGAGCGAGTCCCGGACGCTCAGCTTCCGGACGCTGGGCGAGCAGGAGCGCGAGACCGTCTCCTTCCGGTCGCTCGGCGTGTCGATGCAGATCGACCGGAACTTCCCGAAGCAGGGCACGGTCGCCGCCTCCAACGGAACCCTGCAGGCGGGGACCTCCTGGCTCGGACTGAACGCCAGCGCCCAGGTCCCGGATGGCGCCTCGAACCCGCTGCGCCAGCTCCTGCCGAACGACGATGCCGCCCTGACCGGCGAGGCCTGGCTGGGCCGCATGCGGATCGAGGACCTGCGGATGCGCGCCCTCCCGGACTTCGGCGACATGCCGGTGCCCTTCCAGGAGATCCGCTTCTCCACCTCGGACACGGTGCCGCTCGTCGCATCGCTCTACGACCACGTCGCGCACCAGGTGGAGATCCGAGACATCGACCTGGCGCCGGCCACGGGCGCCTATGTGCTGTCCGACGGCACCACCTCGCTGTCGACCACTCTTTCCGCGCCGGCCACGATCGCCAGCCTGGTCGCCGGCCTCCAGGCCGACGCCGACTACACGGACGCCGACTTCACGGTCGAGGCGAACGGAACGGATGGCGTCCGCATCGCGTGGAAGGAGGCGGCGGACGTGTCGTCGACCGTCCTCACGCTGACGAATGCGGGAACCGCGACCGGGACGGAGACGGTGGTCCAGACGGGTGCGGCGCCGGCGGCCAACGCCGAGATCGGCGTAGGCGACCTGCGCGGCGAGAACGGGACCGAGGGCCGGGATACCTCCCTGTCCGGCGGGACAGGGGTCGCGAAGCTCTTCACCCGCGTGCAGATACGCTCTTCCGACGGCGAACTGAGATCGATGTCCGCGGCGAACTCGGCGAATCTCGCGATCCAGGAAGGCGACACCGTCCTTGTCAGCGTACACAACGGCGAAACCGGCAGCCTGACGAAGGAATACCTCGAGCTCGCCTTTCGCGTCGGCAGCGTCGACAGCCTTGCCGACCTCGTCTTCTCCGGCGACGAAAAGAAGCCGATCGCGGCCCTGCTGCTGAACTCCCATCGCATGCTGGGCGTGTCGGGACAGGAGACTGACGGCAACCCGTTCAACTTCCAGGTCGGCGCGACGACGCTGGCATCCGACACTCTGTCGTTCAAGCTGCCGCCCTTGTCGGCGCGCGCGCTCGGCCTCGCGGACAGCCACGTGCGCACCGCGGGCGCCGCCCGCGCCGCCGTCGGCATCGCCGACGCCGCGATCAACCGGACGTCGACCGTGCGCGGCGAGATCGGCGCGATCCAGAACCGCTTCGACTTCACGAAGCAGAACCTCGCGACGATGGCCGAGAACACGGACAACGGCCGCAGCCTGCTGATGGACCTCGACGTCGCCTCCGAGATGACGCGGCTGACGTCGCAGCAGATCCTCGTGCAGGCCGGCGTCAGCATCCTCGCGCAGGCGAACCAGATGCCGCAGCAGC
>CANMWW010000429.1 GCA_947500965.1 Alphaproteobacteria bacterium | reverse complement strand
CGTGCAGGGCCAGGCGACGGCATAGGCCCGCGCCTCCTTGTGCAGCCAGTCGCAGACCGCCTCGATCTCCGGCCGGCGGCGGCTGCCGGGGCGGGTCAGGATGTAGTAGCGGCGCGTCGGCGCGAGCTCGACCTCGAAGGGCTTAACGAGCCGCCCGGCCGCCACCTCGTCCGCGACGAAGGGGAAGGTGCCGAGCACGACGCCCTGGCCGTCGAGCGCGGCCTGCGTCGCCATGTTGGAATCCTCGATGATCGTCTCCTCCTCGAAGGCGACGTCCGGCGCGCCCGCGAGGTCGAGCCATGCCGCCCACTCGTAGCGGTCGCGCTGGTGGATCACTGGCATGCGCGCGAGGTCGCGCGGCGACGCGATGCCGCCCGCGGCGGCGGCCAGCGCAGGGCTCAGCACCGGCGCGTAGCGCACCTCGAGCAGCGGCTCGGCCTCCAGCCCCGGCCATTCCCCGGTGCCCCAGTCGATCACGATCGAGGCGGGCAGGTCGGTCGGGCTGGTGATGCGCCGGCCGCTGCGCAGAGAAAGCGCGATGCGGGGCAGGTCGCGGCGGAAGGCCTCGAGGCGCGGCGCCAGCCAGCGCGCGCCGAAGATCGCGCCGGCGGCGAGCGACACGGCGTGGCGCGAGGACGCGACGTGGTAGTCGATCTCGCGCGCGATGTCGTCGAAGGACTTGGCGATCACCCGGCCCAGCGCCAGTCCCGTCTCGGTCAGCACGACCTGGCGCGTCTTGCGCACGAAGAGCAGGCAGCGCCATTCGCGCTCGAGCATGCGGATCTGGTTGGAGACGGTGGTCTGGCTGACGCCGAGCTCCTGCGCCGCCTCCTTGAAGCTCTGCAGCCGCGCCGCCGCCTCGAATGTCCGCAGCGCGGTGAGGGGCAGGCGCCGGCGGTGGCGGGGATCCTTCATGGGCGCGCCGTGGAGGCCATGGACAAAGCTCGCTTCATCTATAGTCGAAGCATATTTGGCTTGTCGATGCGCCCCCGCGCGCCCAGCCTTGGCGCATGACGAGACACGAGGAGCCGCGCCCGAGCGCGAGGTTGCCGACCGCGGAGGACGCGCGCCTCCTCGCGCGGCGCCGCCAGCCCAGGCTGGTCTTCGACTTCATCGACGGCGCCGCGGGCACCGAGGACGGGCTGGCGCGCAACGAGGCGGCGCTGCGCGCGCTGCGCCTGATGCCGCGCGTGCTCGTCGACATCCAGGGCGGCAGCACGACGACCACGCTGCTTGGCCGCGAATACGGCGTCCCCTTCGGCATCGCGCCGATGGGCATGTGCGACCTCGCCTGGCCGGGAACCGACCATGCCTTCGCCGCCGAGGCCCGGAAGCGCGCCATGCCGGTCTGCGTCTCCACGGCGAGCTCGACGCCGCTCGAGGAGATGATCTCGCGCGCCGGCGGCCATGCCTGGTTCCAGCTCTATGTCACCGGCTCGGTCGACGCCGCCTTCGCGCTTTCGGACCGGGCCGCGGCGGCGGGCTACGAGGTCCTCGTCCTGACCGTCGACGTGCCGAAGCTGGGCCGCAGGCCGCGCGACCTGCGCAACGGCTTCGAGACGCCGTTCCGCATCCGGCCGCGCCAGTTCCTCGACTTCGCGATGCATCCGCGCTGGTCGATCGGCACGCTGCTGGCCGGCCGGCCGAAGATGGCGAACTACGGCACCGCGCCGGGCACGAAGGGCTACGACCGCAAGGCCGCGCGCACGGGCGCCGACTGGGCCTTCCTCGACCGGCTGCGCGCGCGCTGGAAGGGCAGGCTGGTGGTGAAGGGCGTGCTGTCGCCGGAGGATGCGCGGCGCATCCGCGACGCGGGCGCCGACGCGGTCTATGTCTCCAACCACGGCGCGCGGCAGCTCGACGGCGCGCCGGCGACGGTCGAGGCGCTGGGCGCCGTGCGCGACGCGGTCGGTCCGGGCTTCCCGCTCGTCCTCGATGGCGGCGTGCGCAGCGGCGAGGGCATCGTGAAGGCGATCGCGGCGGGCGCGGACTTCGTGATGCTCGGGCGGCCCTTCCTCTGGGCGATGGGCGCGGCCGGCGCGCCGGGCCTCGCGCGCTTCGCCGACGGGCTCGCCGAGGACATCGGCATCGCGCTGGCCCAGGTCGGGCTGCGGCATGTCCGCGAGATCGGGCCGGGGATCCTGGCGCCACGACGCGCCTGAACCCGGGGAGCGGCGCGACCGCGCGCCGGGAGCTCAGCGCTCCGGCGCGACCACCTCGTGCCCGGCCGCCTCGATCCGGGCGCGCAGCCGCGCTATGTGCGCCGGGCCCACTTCGCAGCAGCCCCCGACGATGCGGGCGCCCGCGTCGATCCAGCCCATGGCGAAGCCGGCATAGGCCTCGGGATCGAGGTCCTTGCGCGTCTCGAGCTGCTCGCGCGTCCTGCCGGGCAGGAACGTGCCGGGGATGCGCACGAAGCCGTTCGCGTAGCCGCCTGCGGGCAGGCCGGTGGCGACGAGGCCGGGCATCGCGCGCGAGATGCTCTCCGGCGGGCAGCAATTGGCGAGCACCGCCGCGACGGGCAGGCCGTCGAGCGCCGCGCGGGCCTGCGCCACGCTCTCGCCGGAACGCAGTTCGGGGCCGTCGTCGCCGAGCGACCAGGCGATCCAGACCGGCTTGCCGAAGGGTGCGACCGCGGCCGCGGCGGCACGCGCCTCCTCGGCGGTCGACATGGTCTCGCAGAGGAACAGGTCGACATGCGGTGCCTGCAGCTCGGCGAGGCGCTCGTACTCGTCGCGGTTGCTGGCGAAGTCCCTGACGCGGTCGGGCCGGTAGGTGCCGTTGAGCGGCGGCAGGCATCCGGCGATCGCCACGCCGGCGCCGCGCTGGCCGGCCGCGTCGCGCGCGGACTTCGCGAGCTCGCAGGCGAGGCGCTGCAGCTGCGGCACGCGCGCCTGCTCCATCACCATCGACATGCGGGTGAAGGAGGCGGAATAGGTGTTCGTCGTGACGACGGTCGCGCCGGCCGCGATGTAGTCGGCATGGACGGCGCGGACGAGCTCGGGCTCGGACAGCAGGTACTCGGCCGACCACAGGCGCGGCGCCTTGTTCGCCGAGCGTGCCAGCAGCTCGAGGCTGGTGCCGCCATCCATGAGCACGATGCTTGCCAATTCGGTCTCCGAGAGCGCGGTTCCGCGTCAGGCGCCGATCATCCGGAGCGGGCGGACGGCCCGCAAAACGAAATTCCCGGGCCCATGCATGAAACAGGCTTGCGCCATCCCCCCGCGCTGGGGGGGTCAGCGCACGGCGTGGCGGGCCAGCGCGTCGAGGTCGACCTCGACGCCGAGGCCCGGCCCCTGCGGCACCGCGACGTTGCCGCCGGCGAGGTCGCG
>CANMWW010000428.1 GCA_947500965.1 Alphaproteobacteria bacterium | reverse complement strand
GCCGTTCACGAGCTCCTGCAGCGTCACGCCGGAGGGCAGGATCGCGAGGCGGCGGTTGTTCTCCTCCTCGACCTCGATCTGGGTGCGGGGCACCACCACGGTGGCGCCCCCGGGCGCGATCGCCCCGCCGGTGATGGAGCCGGGGATGGTCGGCGCGCCGCCCGTCGAGGGGGCGAAGGGATTGGGCTGCGAGACCTGCGGGGTCTCGGTGATGCGGATGGTCAGGTTGCCGTGGGCGATGGCGACCGTGGAGATGCGCACCGCGTCGCCCATGACGATCGTGCCGGTCTTCTCGTCGATGACGACGCGGGCGACCTGGTCGGGATCGACGGGCAGCTGCTCGATGTCGGTCAGCAGGTTCACGATGTCCCCGCGACGGTTGTCGGGCACGATGACCAGGACCGTGCCGGGATCGAGCGGCCGGGCAGCGGGCGTGCGCAGGAAGTTGTTGATGGCCTGCGCGATGCGGCGCGCGGTCGTCAGGTCGGGATTGCGCAGCGAGATCCGCGTGCGGTCCATCGAGGCAAGCTGGAAGCCGAGCTCGCGCTCGACGATGCCCCCGGCGGCTATCTTGCCGGAGGTCGGGATGTTCTTGGTGACGCTGGCGCCCGCGCCGGAGGCGGTGAAGCCGCCGATCGCGACCGCGCCCTGCGCGACGGCATAGACCTCGCCGTCGGCGCCGAGCAGCGGCGTCACGAGGAGGGTGCCGCCCTGGAGCGAGGTCGCGTCGCCGAAGGTGCCGACCGCGACGTCCACGCGCGAGCCCTGGCGCGCGAAGGGCGGCAGCGTCGCCGTCACCATCACGGCCGCGACGTTCTTGGTGCGCAGGCTGCCGGCGATGTCGCGGGTGTTGACGCCGAGGCGCTCGAGCATCGCGATGATGCTCTGCTGGGTGAAGGGGGAGTTGTTGAGCGTGTCGCCCGTGCCGTTGAGGCCGATGATGAGGCCGTATCCGACCAGCTTGTTCTGACGGATGCCCTCGAAGTCGGCGATGTCCTTGATCCTGGAGCGCGCGCCAGCGTCGGCGGCGAGGCCGGCGGCGAGGCCGGCCGCGAGGATCATGGCGGCCTTGAGGCGGGCGAGGCGAAGGAAGAGGGACATGCGAGCCTGCATTCTGCGGGGACTTCGCAGATGTCCTTGCGAGGCTCGTGCCAGATCGCCCGGGCCTTCAAATGGCTGGAAAATCGACGTTTTCGAAGGGTGGACCGCGCGTGCGCCGTGGCGTGGCGGGCAATCGCTGCCTGCCTCGCGGCAAGATTTGCCGGGCGCCTCGCGCTTGCCTTGCCCGCGAGGTTTGGCGTAACGAGTTGAGGTGTCGGCGACAGACGGCTTCCAAACCCAGCGGGCGTGGCGCGAATGAAGGTCGACAATACCCCGGGATTGCGCGGAACGACCGCGACGAGGCGCGCCGACAAGGGCGCCGCGCGCGGAGGGGAGTTCGCGCGCCATCTCGACGGCTCGTCCCAGGCCTCCGGCGCCGGCGCGGCGTCCGGCGTCTCGGTGGCGGCGGGCATCGCCGGCATCCTCAGCCTGCAGGAGGTCGACGACGCCACGGCTTCGCGCAAGCGCGCCGTCAGGCGGGCGGAGACCCTCCTCGACCGGCTTGACGAACTGCGCCACGGCCTGCTGATGGGAACGCTGTCGCGCGTCCAGCTCGGCGAGCTTGCGATGCTGGTGTCGCAGCGCCGGGACTCGGTGGAGGACCCGAAGCTTGCCGAGCTCCTGGACGAGATCGACCTGAGGGTCCAGGTCGAGATCGCGAAATACGAAGTTGAATCAGCGGCTTGAGGGATTTTTCCCCGCGCGTCCCGGCGGCCGGGGCGCGGCTTGATGCGCTTGGGGTCGGTTCCTATACTCCGCGCCCCCGATCCCAGACCTGGCGATGAGGACATGACGCACCCGCTGCTCCCGGTCGATTACCGCCCGTCCGAAAACGAGCCGTTCATGAACCCGGTCATGCGGGAGTATTTCCGGCAGAAGCTGCTGAAGTGGCGCTCGGAACTCCTGCACGACTCGTCCGAGACCCTGGTGCACCTGCAGACGGAGACGGTGCCCGAGGCGGACATCACCGATCGCGCGGCCACCGAGACCGACCGCTTCACCGAGCTGCGTACCCGCGACCGCGAGCGCAAGCTGATCGGCAAGATCGACTCCGCGCTGCGCCGGATCGAGGACGGCAGCTACGGATATTGCGAGGACACGGGCGAGCCTATCGGCGTGCGCCGCCTGGAGGCCCGGCCGATCGCGACGTTGAGCGTCGAGGCTCAGGAGCGGCACGAGCGCATCGAGCGCACGCAGCGCGACGACTGATCCGGCGAGGGACCGGCGCCCTCCTCGCGGGAGGGCGCCGGCCGCCTGTCAGAACGGGAAGATCACGTCGAAGAGTTCCTGGCCCCAGCGCGGGCGCTGGACGTCCGTGATCTGGCCGCGGCCGCCGTACTGGATCCGCGCCTCGGCGAGGCGGTCATGCGGGATCTCGTTGGTGGACCTGATGTCCTGCGGGCGCACGACCCCCGCGACCTGCAGCACGCGGTTCTCGCTGTTGACGCGGACCTCCTGGCTGCCGGCGACGACCAGGTTTCCGTTCGGCAGGATCTGCGTGACCACCGCGGCGACGCGCAACGCGATCGTCTCCTTGCGCTCGATGGAGCCGGTGCCCGAGCTCGAGCTCGAGGACGACCCCTCGACCAGGTTCGACGGATCGGCCGCGGCGTTGCGGCCCGGAAGGCGCTTCGCGATGGAGCCGATGTCGTAGCCGAGGAACGAGGGCAGGCCGGCGCCCTCGCTGTTGGTGCGCGAGCGCGCGGAGGTGTTCTCCAGCGTCGCGGTGTCGGCGATGTTGATCGTCACCGTCAGGATGTCGCCGACGTTGCTGGCGCGCTGGTCCTTGAAGAAGGCGCGCGCGCCGGGCTGCCAGAGCGAGTTGGGCTGGCGCTCGACGGCGATCGGCGTCGGCATCGGCATCTGCACGGGCGGGCGCGCGGCGGCCGGGTTCTCGATCGGGCTCTGCGGCGGCGGCGAGCCGATCGTGCTCAGGCGCTCGAGGGTGTTCGTGCAGCCGCCGAGGGCGACGGACAGCACGATGGCCGGGACGAGGGCGGGGAGGCTGCGAGAGGACATTTCTGCTTCCACTTTCCTGCGTTGTCGGTGGCCGGGTCCTTCGGACCTGGCGTCGAGCGCCGCGCGGCGCTCAGTTCAGGAGGCCGGCGCGCGGGCCGCCGATGACGGCGACCGCGTCGGGGCCGATGACCTGGGCCTCGATCGTGCGCTTGCTCTGCACGTTGAGGACGCGGACCGTGTCGCCGCGCGCGCCATCGTCGAGGGCGCGACCCT
>CANMWW010000427.1 GCA_947500965.1 Alphaproteobacteria bacterium | reverse complement strand
CCCCGTCGCCGCGCTGTCGCGCGGCGCCACCCCTCCCATCCGCGCGCTGCGCGGACGGGAGGGGAGCCCGGTCCCTGCATCGGCGATCGCCCGCGGAGCGCAGGAGAGCATCCTCTGGCTCCTCCCCCGGCCGCGCGGAGCGCGGGTGGGGGAGGTGGCGCGCGCCGCGAGGCGCGCGACGGAGGGGGCGAGCGATCCATCCTTCGGCACCCTCTCGATGCGCGTCGCGAGGCCGCTGGCACGCATGCCCTCCCCGTCGACGCGAGGGAACTTGCGCCGGGCGCGGGGAGGTGGATGATGGCGCGTCCTCGGGGGATGCAGCATGACGACGACGACCGATCCGCGGCTCGTGCCCATCGGCTCGAAGGCCGCGTGGAAGGGCAGCGAGATCGACTGGCGCAGGGAAGGCCTGCACGAGATCTCCGCGGCCGAGGTCGAGGAGATCGACCGCGCGCTCGCCGGCCTGCGCGCGCGCGGCGACGTCGACTTCCCGCGCATGCGCGCCTCGGACTTCCCGCTGCCGACCCTCGGGCCCCGCCTCGCGGCGCTGCGCGACGAGTTGCGCCATGGCCGCGGCTTCGCGCTGCTGCGCGGGCTGCCGCGCGCGCGATGGTCCGACGACGACGTCGCGCGCATCTATTTCGGCTTCGGCGCGCATGTCGGCCGCGCGACGACGCAGTCGCGCCAGGGCGAGTACCTGGGCCATGTCGTCGACATCAGCGACGTCGATGCCTCCGTGCGCGGCTACCAATACGGCGGCGGCCAGAACATGCACAGCGATTCCTGCGACATCATCGGGCTGATGTGCGTGCGCGCGGCGAAGTCCGGCGGCGCCAGCCGCATCGCGAGCGCCGTCGCCATCCACGACGAGCTTGCGCGCAGGCGCCCGGACCTGCTGCGCCTGCACTACGACGGCTTCGTCTATCGCCGCAACGAGCTCGACGCCCGGCTGGGCGGCGGCGTCGTCGTGCCGCCGGTGCCGATCGCGACCTTCTCGCGGGCGACGGGCGAGCTGTCCTGCTACCTCGGCACGAACTACGCGCTGAAGGCGGCCGAGGCCGGCGACGCGGTGCTGAGCGCGGCGCAGCGCGAGGCGATCGCGATCGTGCAGGAGCTCGCGACCAGCCCCGCGTTCTACCTCGACATGTCGATCGGCGAGGGCGACATCCAGTACCTCAACAACCGCCTCGTCTTCCACGGGCGCACCGCCTACGAGGACTTCCCCGACCTGCCGCGTCGCCGCCACATGCTGCGGCTCTGGCTGCGCGTCGATTCCTGGCCGCCGCTGCCGCCGAGCCAGCGCCCGCACAGCGACGAGGACCACGTGCTGTGGGAGCGCTTCCGCCGGCCGCTGATGGAGATGCCGTCGCGCTTCCTGGCGGACGTGGAACAGCGCCGTCGCGCATGAAGGGCGCGGAGGTCGAGCTCTACGGCCCGGTGAAGGCCTTCCTCGAGGGCCAGGGCTACGACGTGAAGGGCGAGGTCAGGGGCTGCGACGTCGTCGGCGTGCGCGGCGACGAGCCGCCGGTCGTCGTCGAGCTCAAGCGCGGCTTCGGGCTCGACGTCGTGCTGCAGGGCATCGACAGGCTGGCGCTGACCGACGCGGTCTACCTCGCGGTCGGCGCCTGGCCGCGGCGCCTCGACGACGCGCGCAAGCTCTGCCGGCGCCTCGGCCTCGGCCTGATCGTCGTCGCGCGCGGCCGGGTGGAGGTCGTGCTCGACCCGCTGCCCTACGCGCCGCGGCGCAACCGCGCGCGCGCCACGGCCCTGCTGGGCGAGCATGCGCGCCGCCGCGGCGACCCCAATGCCGGCGGCTCGACGCGCGTGCCGATCATGACCGCGTACAGGCAGGAGGCGCTGCGCTGCGCCACGCTGCTCGCCGACGCCGGCGAGATGACGCTTGCGGCGCTGCGCGCGGGCGGCGCGCCCTCGGCGGCGAAGATCCTGCAGCGCGACGTCTATGGCTGGTTCGAGCGCCGCGGCCGCGGCGTCTACGGCCTGTCCGAGGGCGGGCGGGCGGGCCTGGCGCGCTTCGGGCGCGTCGACTGAAACGCGCGGCCATTGCATGATGGCCCGGTCCAGCCGGGGGAGGGACGCGCATGCTCAGGGAATTCACGGACTCGACCGATATCGCGATGGACGGGCCGGCGCTTGCCGCGCGGCTGGATCGCGACGGCTACCTCTTCATCCGCGGCCTGCTGCCGCGCGAGGCGGTGCGCGAGGTGCGGCTGCGCTTCCTGGAGATCGCGGCGCGCGGCGGCTGGATCGATCCCGCGCATCCGCTGGAGGCGTCGATCGCCGTGCCGGCGCGCGCCTGCAAGGACCCGGAGCCGGCCTATCTCGAGGTCTTCCGCGAGATGTGGATGCTCGAGGAGCTGCACCGCATCAAGCACCACCCGAACCTGGTGGCGACGTTCGAGCGCATCTTCGGCGAGGCGGTCCTCGTCCATCCGCTGCTGGTCGCGCGCAACATCTTCCCGCAGCGCGAGGACTTCGACTTCACCACCGGCTCGCACCAGGACCGCATCCACATCGGCGGGGGCACGAGCTACGCGGCCTGGACGCCGCTCGGCGAGTGCCCGCGCGCGAAGGGCAGCCTGATCATGGCCGAGGGCTCGCACCGGCGCGGCGTGCTCGACTTCCGCCTCGCGCGCGGCGCGGGCGGGCTCGAGCTGGTCGACGACTTCGAGGGCAGCTGGGTCGGCTCGGACTTCTCGGTGGGCGACGTCGTGATCTTCGCCGACACGATCGCGCACAAGGCGCTGCCGAACCTCAGCGCGGAGCTGCGCCAGAGCTTCGACGCGCGCTACCAGCGCCTCCGGGACCCGGTCGCGGAGGTCAGCGTCGCCACCTACGGCAACATGTGCGGCTGGGACGAGATGTACGCGGGCTGGAGGCAGGACGACCTGAAATACTACTGGCGCCGGCAGGGTGCGCGGGTCGTGCCCTTCGACCGCCAGTACTACGATCGCCGCGACGCGATCGCCTTCGAGCTCGCGGAGCGCGGCGACACGCTGGCGCGCGACACGCTGCTGCGCGTGGTGCAGCGCGACCCCGACGACGCGAAGCGCGCCCGGGCCGAGGCGCTGCTCATCCGGCTCGACGCCGCCTGCCGCGCGGCGGAGTGACGCGCGCGTCCCGGGCGCCGCGCGGCGCCCGGGACGGCGTCGCCCTCGGTCACTTCACCGACGAGAAGGCCGTCGGCTGCAGGATGTAGTTCTCGAAATGCGAGAGGATCGGGCCGTCGCGTTCGGTCTCCGCGCGCTTCGCCATCCATTCCGGGTCCGAGGCGAAGGCCGTCCACTTGCGCTCGCGCTCGGCGAGCGATTCCCACTCGAGCAGGTAGT
>CANMWW010000426.1 GCA_947500965.1 Alphaproteobacteria bacterium | reverse complement strand
CGCGCGACGCGCGCCGTGCGCGGCGTGTAGGTGATCGACAGCGCGAGCACGGCGTTGAACTCCGAGGGGCCAAGCACCGCGGCGATCGCGATGGCGAGCAGGATGCCGGGGAAGGCCATCATCGCGTCCATGACGCGCATGACGACGTTGTCGAGGTGCCTGAAGTAGCCGGCGAGGCCGCCGATGACCGCGCCGCAGACGCCGGTGAACAGCACGACCATCAGGCCGATGCGCAGCGACACCTGGCTGCCATGGACGATGCGGCTCAGCACGTCGCGGCCCGCGCGGTCGGTGCCGAGCCAGTGCACGTCGTTGGGCGCGCCCAGCCGGTAGCGGAAGTTGTTGCGCAGCGGGTCGTGGGGCGCGATCAGGTCGGCCAGCAGCGCCATCAGCACGATGGACCCGAACAGCGTCGCGCCGACCATGAAGGAGCGGTGGTTGAGCAGGCGCCGCCAGAGCGGCGTCGGCGCGGCGATGGCGGGCGCCTCAGCGGTCATAGCGCACCCGCGGGTCGACGACGGCGTAGAGGATGTCGACGGCGAGGTTGACCAGCACGAACACCGTCGCCGTCAGCAGCAGGCCGCCCTGGATCACCGGGAAGTCGCGGCGCAGGATCCCGCCGATGATCAGCCGGCCGACGCCGGGGATCGAGAAGACCTGCTCGATGACGATGGCGCCGCCCAGCAGGATGCCGACGCTGAGGCCGACGACGGTGATCACGGGGATCATCACGTTGGCGAGCGCATGCTTGAAGATCACGACGCGGTTGGGCAGGCCCTTGGCCCGGGCGGTGCGCATGAAGTCCTGCCGCAGGACGTCGAGCATCGATGCCCGGGTCATGCGCGCGAGCAGCCCGATCTGGGTCAGCGCGAGGGCCAGCGCCGGCATCGCCATCGAGCGCAGCCAGCCGACGGGGTCCTCGGTCAGCGGGACGTAGCCGCCGGTCGGCAGCCAGCCGAGCTGGACGGCGAAGAGGTAGATCATCACGAGGCCGAGCCAGAAGTCCGGCAGCGACAGGCCCGCGAGGGCGACCGTCATCGTCGCCTGGTCGACCCATGTGTTGACGCGCATCGCGGCGAGGATGCCGGTCGCAACGCCGACGGCGATGGCGAGGAAGAGGGCGAGCGCGGTGAGCGACAGGGTGACGGGCAGGCGCTCGAGGATCGCCTCGGTGACGCTGCGGCGCAGCAGCACGGACTGCCCGAGGTCGCCCTGCGCCAGCGCCGCATACCAGCCGAGCAGCCGCTCGTGGAACGGGCTGTCGAGGCCATAGACGGCGCGGATGCGGGCGATGTCGGCGGCGCTCGCGCCGGGACCCGCGAGCTCGGCGGACACGTCGCCGGGCACGAAGTAGATGAGCACGAAGGTGAGGAGCGAGACGATGAACAGCACCGGCAGGGCCGCGATCAGCCGGTTCGCCAGGAAGCGGATCATGTCTGTTTGCTCGCGCGCATGGCGTGCCGCGGCGGGCGCGTCCCGGCGGCACGTGGCCGGCCGGGACGCGCCCGCGCGGTCGACCGGGTCAGGCCAGCCAGACGTCCCACATGCGCGGCGCGCGGTAGGGCTTGAAGTTCTCCACGTTCGCGCGCGCGCCCTGGATGATGCCGAAGTCGCCGAGCTTGATCGCCGTCACGTTGTCGTACATGCGGCGCTGCAGGTCGGCCATCGCCTTCTGGCGGTCGGCCAGCTGCGGCGAGGACTGGAGGCGCGCGAAGGCCTCCTCGAAGACCGGGTCCTCGACATGCGTCTGCAGCTGCGGCTTGGCGAAGAAGCCGGCGACGTTGAACGGGCCCTCGTAGGGCTCGATGCCCATGCCCAGCGCCCAGAGGTGCCAGCCCTCGGGCTTGAGGCGCATGCTCGACGCCGTCGGCCAGTCGACGATGTGCGCGCGCACGTTGATGCCGAGCAGGCGGCGCAGCTGCTCCGTGCCGACCTCGGTCGTGCCCTTGTGGTTCGCGATCGTCGAGTCGCCGAGGAAGACGATCTCCTCGCCCTTGTAGCCGGACTCCGCGAGCAGCTGCTTCGCCTTGGCGACGTTCTTCTGGTTGTAGAGCTCCTTGCCGATGTCGCCCGCGAAGTAGGTGCCGCCGGGATGCTGCCATCCATGCGTCATCCGGTAGAGGCCGTCATTGGCGATGGCGATGATCTCCTCGTAGTCCAGCACGGCCTGGATGGCCTGGCGGAACTTGAGGTTCTGCATCGGGCCCTGCGAGTGGTTCATGACGATCACCTGGAAGGCCCAGGGCATCATCTCGTGGATCCTGATGTTGCGGTTGGCCTTCAGGCGCTGCGCCGCCGGCGTCGGGATCAGCTCGTTGACGTGGATCTCGCCCGCCTCGAGCGCCGCGGCGCGCGCGCCGGCCTCGGGCATGAAGCGGATGCGCACGCTGTCCAGGTGCGCGGTCTTGCGGCCCGCGAAGCCGTCGCGCTCCTTGTAGGCCGTGTTCGCGACGTAGCCGTCGAAGCGCCGCAGCAGGACATGCGAGTCCGGGCGGTACTCGGCGAACTGGAACGGGCCGGTGCCGATGTAGTCGATCTTGTTCGCCTCCTTGCCGCCCTGCTCCTCCGGCATGATCGCGAAGGGCGCGCGGGGGCTGGAGATGCCGTCGAGCAGGCTGGGCACCGGCTTCGAGAGCTTCATCACGAAGGTGTCGGGCGAGGGCGCCTCGAAGGCGACGACGTCGCGCAGCACGGCGCCGCTGTTGCCGACCTTCTTGTAGCGCTCCATCGAGGCGCGCACGTCGGCGGACGTCATGTCCTTGCCGTTGTGGAACTTCGCCTTGCGGAGCTTGAAGCTGTAGGTCATCCCGTCGGGCGAGATGTTGACGCCCTCGGCGAGGTCGGGGACGACGTTGCCCGCCTCGTCGCGCGCGTAGAGCGTCTCCCAGATGTGGGTGGTGATGTTGCGCGCGTGCTGCGCCGACGTGGTCTGCGCGTCGAGCGAGGGCGGCGGCGACTGCTGCGCGACGATGGCCTCGCCGCCCTTCTTCTGGGCGATGGCGGACGCGCCGACGACGGTGGCGGCGGCGCCGGCGCCGGCGACGGCCGCGTGGAATCCACGACGTGTGATCATCTTCTTCTCCCCGTTTCCCTGCGCGCCGCCGGGCGCGGCGCCCTGCCGCGAGGATAGGTTGCCCGGATCACGCAGCGCAATCGCGCCATGGCTCAGGTTCCGTCGCGCGGAACGTCGATGCGCCACTCGCGCGCGAACACCTCGCCGGAGGCGTCCTCGGCGCGCGCCGCGAAGGACAGCACGTAGCTGTCGCGCGTGGCGCGCATCTCCGAGCGCGTCGACAGCCGCGCCTGCCAGGAGCCGCGGCCGATCTCCATCTCCTCCTCGATCGAGGCCCGCGCGCTCGCCGGGTCGTCG
>CANMWW010000425.1 GCA_947500965.1 Alphaproteobacteria bacterium | reverse complement strand
TCCACACCACGCTCTTCATGGCCGGCCTCGCGCTCGGCCGCTCGGCGGGCTGGGGCAGCCAGGCGCGCGACGTCCACGCCGTGCGCTGGCGCGACGCGCTGGTGCTCTTCCTGCCGGAGACGCTGTTCGGCGCCGCGATCGCCCTCGCGCTCGCCGCGGTCTCGCCGCTGCTGCTGGCGTGCTGCCTGCCGCTGGTGGCGGGCCAGCTGCTCGCCGCGCCGCTCGCCGTGGTCACCGCGGATCCCGCGCTCGGCGCGCGCATGCGCCGGCTCGGCCTCTGCGGCATCCCCGAGGATTTCGCGACGCCGCCGGAGATCGCGCGGCTCGGCGAAGGGCAGGGCTGACGCGATGGCCTCGCTCGCGCTCGCCGGGGTGTTCCGCTCGCTGCGCCTCTACCATGGCGACGCGAGCCGCCATCAGGCCATGGACCGGCTCCATGCGCGCTTCCTGCGGCCGGGCGACCTCGCCTTCGACATCGGCGCGCATGTCGGCGACAGGGTCTCGAGCTTCCGGCGGCTCGGCGCGCGCGTCGTCGCGCTGGAGCCGCAGCGCCTGTGCATGCGCGCGCTGCGGCTCATCCATGGCCGCGACCCGATGGTGACGCTGGTCGCCGCCGCCGCCGGCGCGGCGCCCGGCCATGTGCAGCTGCTGGTGAACCGCGCAAACCCGACCGTGTCGACGGCCGCGCCCGGCTTCGTCGCCGCCGCGGCCGGGGCCGCGGGCTGGGAAGGGCAGGACTGGGACGCGCGCGTCGAGGTCCCGGTCACCACGCTCGACGCGCTGGTCGCCGCGCATGGCGTGCCGCGCTTCGCGAAGATCGACGTGGAGGGCTTCGAGCACGACGTGCTGCGGGGCCTCTCGCGCCCGCTGCCGGCGCTGTCCTTCGAGTTCACCACCATCCAGCGCGACGTCGCCTTCGCCTGCCTCGAGCGCCTGGCGTCGCTTGGCGACTACCGCTTCGACCTCGCGCTCGGCGAGAGCCAGGAATTCGCCTTCGGCGACCGGCCGCTCGACGCCGCGGCGATGGCGGCGCACCTGCGCGCCCTGCCGCACGAAGCCAACTCGGGCGACGTCTATGCCCTGCTGCAGGGGGCGGGCGCGCCGCGATGACGCCGGGCGCGAGCGCCATCGTCGCGCGCGGCATGCGCGCGGCCTTCCTCGCCTCCGATGGCGCGTGCCGCGTGGTCGAGGCGCGCGACGCGGCGGCGCTGGTCGACCGCGCCGCGCCGCTCGTCGTGCACCTGCGCGCGACCGCGCGCCGGCTGGGGATGGACCCGTTCCCGGCGCATGACCTGCTCGAGCTCCATGCCTTCGTCCGCCCGGCGCGCTTCTGCCTGCCGACGCCCGCGGGCCTCGCCCAGGCGCTCGGCGTCGAGGCGCCGCACGCGCTGGAGGCGCAGGCGCGGATGCTGCCGCGCCTCATGGACATCCTGCTCGACGAGCTCGCCGAACCGGCGCTGCGCGAGGATCCCTGGGCGGCGCCGATCGCGCGGCTGATGGCGCGCGGCGGCTGGCGCTGGGGCCCGCTGGTGCTCGACGCGCTCGGCGCGGACGCGTCGCCGCAGCCGGGCGACGGCGACGCGCTCGCCGCCTGGCGCCGGCTGGGCGAATGGGCGGAGACCGCGCCCGAGCCGCCGGCCGGCGACATGCCGGTCGAGCCGGTCGAGGCGCGCGCGCGCCTCGTGCGCATGCTGGGTCCCCGCGCCGAGGCGCGCCCGCAACAGGCCGACTACGCCTCCGCCGCGAGCTTCGCCTTCGCGCCGCGCGAGCACGAGGGCGAGCCGCGCCTCGTCCTCGCCGAGGCCGGCACCGGCGTCGGCAAGACGCTCGGCTACCTCGCGCCCGCGACGGTGTGGGCGGAGAAGAACGGCGCGCCGGTCTGGGTCTCCACCTACACGCGCAACCTGCAGCACCAGATCGACCGCGAGCTCGACCGGCTCTACCCGGACGCGGAGACGAAGCGGCGCAAGGTCGTGCTGCGCAAGGGACGCGAGAACTACCTCTGCCTGCTGAACATGGAGGAGGCCGCGCAGGGCGTCGGCGCGCGGCCGCACGAGGCGATCGCGCTCGGGCTCGTCGCGCGCTGGGCCGGCGCGACGCGCGACGGCGACATGGTCGGCGGGGACTTCCCGGCCTGGCTGCCCGAGCTCGTCGGCGGCGCGCGCACGCGCGGCCTCGCGGACCAGCGCGGGGAGTGCATCCACGCCGCCTGCCCGCACTACCGGCGCTGCGTCATCGAGAAGACGATAAGGCGCGCGCGCCGCGCGGACATCGTGGTCGCGAACCACGCGCTCGTGCTGGTGCAGGCCGCGACCGGCGGCCTCGACGAGCGCCAGTTGCCCGCGCGCTACGTCTTCGACGAGGGGCACCACCTGTTCGAGGCCGCGGATTCGGCCTTCGCGGCGACGCTGTCCGGCGACGAGACGATCGAGCTTCGCCGCTGGCTCGTCGGCGCGGAGGGCGGCGGCCGGCGCAGCCGCGCGCGCGGTCTCTCCAAGCGCATCGGGGACCTGGTCGCGGACGATCCCGCCGGCGCTGAGGCGATCGACGAGGTCGTGCGCGCCGCGCAATGCCTCTCGGCGCCGGGCTGGGAGAAGCGGCTGCGCCCCGCCACGGCGGTCGGCCCGGCGGAGCTCTTCCTCGCCTTCGTGCGCCAGCAGGTCTATGCGCGCGCGAAGGACGTCGAGGACGGGTTCTCGCTCGAGGCCGGCGTGCGCCCGCCCGTCGAGGGCCTTGCCGAGGCGGCGATGGCGCTCGAGCAGGCGCTGGGCGAGCTCGCGCGGCCGATCCAGGCGCTGGTGCGGGCGCTGCACGCCAGGCTGGAGCGCGACGCCAAGGAGCTCGACAGCGCCTCGCGCGGGCGCATCGAGGCGGCGATACGCGGGCTCGAGCGGCGCCTGTCGGGCCAGGTGCTCGCCTGGCGCGCGATGCTGCAGGGCCTGTCGGAGGAGACGCCGGAGCGCTTCGTCGACTGGTTCGAGGTCGAGCGCGACGACGGCATCGACCGCGACGTCGCCTTCCATCGCCGCTGGCTCGACCCGACCGAGCCGCTGGCCGCCGCCGTGATGCGCCCTGCGCAGGGCGTGCTCGTGACATCCGCGACGCTCACCGATGGCGGCGACGACCCCGGGCGCGCCTGGGCCGTCGCGACCGCGCGCAGCGGCGCCGCGCACCTGCCCGCCTCGACCCGCGCCAGCGTGCCCTCGCCCTTCGACTACGCGGCGCAGACGCGCGGGGTGTCGTCGCGGCGGCCATGCGCGAGCTCTTCCTTGCGGCGGGCGGCGGCGCGCTCGGGCTGTTCACCGCGATCGGACGGCTGAGGCGCGTCCATGCGCTGCTCGCGCGCGACCTCGAGGCGGCGGGCCTGCCGCTCT
>CANMWW010000424.1 GCA_947500965.1 Alphaproteobacteria bacterium | reverse complement strand
GGTCGCCGCCCTTGCGCGGGCACTCGAAGCCCTGCGCGGCGGCGGTCCCCGCCATGCCGAACAGCGCGGTTCCGGCGAGCGCGAGCATGCGCAGGCCCGTGGTGGATCGAATCATCTCTCTGTCTCCCCTCCGTTTGTCCCCGCCGGACCAGGGCCCCGCGCCCCGTCCGTCCGAAGTTCCACTCTGGGCGGGGACGCGCGCCGTGGCAAGATGCAGGAAAGGGAGCGGCGCCGCGCCGCGCGAGGGGACCGGAGGGGAAGAGATGCATCCGTTGCTGGGTTACGTGGACCGCTGGAGCGCGAAGCCGGGCGAGTCGATCCGCCTGATGGTGAGCTCGGCCGGGGACGCGCCGTTCGAGGCGCGCTTCGCCCGTATCATCTGCGGCGATCCGAATCCCCGCGGGCCCGGCTATCGGGAGATCGCGATGCCGCATCCGCTGGCGGGCACGCATCCCGGCCTCGACCAGAAGACGCATCTCGGGTCCTGGGCGCGCCTCCCGCTGCTGGACCTCTCGGGCTGCGCGCGGGGCCTCGTGCTCTGCGCGACGATCTGGCCGACCACCCCGGCGCGCGGGCGGCAGGCGATCGCCAGCTGGCGCGGCGCCGGCGGCGCGATGCTCTCGCTGGAGATCGATGCCGATGGCGTCGTGGCCCGCGTGGAGGACAAGGGCGGCGCGACGCGCGTCGCGACGGGCAAGGTCCTCGTCGAGCGAGCCTGGTACGACGTCTTCCTCGCGATCGACCCCGTGGCCGGGACGCTGTCCGTTGGCCAGCGGCCGCGCGAGGCGCATCCCGGCTTCGCGGATTCAGGATCCGCCTCGACGGCGCTGCGAGGCGCGCCGGCGCCGGGCGTCGGGCGGGCGACGATCGCCGCGCTCGCGGCCGCCGACCCTGCGGGCAAGCCCTCGCACCACTACAACGGCAAGGTGGAGCGTCCCTGCATCTGGACGGGCCTGGGCGCGGAGGACGCGATGGCGGCGCAGCGCGGCGCGACGCCGCGCGGCACGGCGCCCGGCCTCGTCGCCTGCTGGGACTTCTCCATCGGGATCCCGACGCTCGACGTCGCCGACATCGGCCCGCATGGATTCTCCGGCACGGCGGAGAACCTGCCGACGCGCGCCATGACCGGCTCGAACTGGTCGGGCGCCGAGCATCGCTGGGCGCACGCGCCGTCCGAATGGGGCGCGATCCATTTCCACGACGACGACATCGGCGACGTGGGCTGGGCGCCGGCGCTGGAGTTCCGGATCCCCGAGGACTGGCCCTCGGGCATCTACGCCGTCCACCTGAAGAGCGCGAACGGCTTCGACAACGTGCCCTTCGTGGTGCGGCCGGCCGACGCGGCGCCGAAGGCGAAGGTCGCGATCCTGCTGCCGACCGTCACCTACCATGTCTACGGCAACTTCGTGCGGCCGGGCTGGGGCCGCAACAACCGCGCGCGTGCGCTCGAATGGGGCGCGATCACGCACACGCCCGACGAGAACCCCGAGCTCGGCCTGTCGCCCTACAACTTCCACAGCGACGGCAGCGGCGTGTCCATGGCCAGCATGGCGCGGCCGATGATCGACAAGCGCGTGAACCATTTCGAGATGATGGATCCCGCGGAATACGGCTCCGGCGCCTACTGGGTGAACGTCGACAGCTACGTGGTCGACTGGCTGACCCGCAAGGGCATCCCGCACGACGTCGTGACCGACCACGACCTCCATGCCGAGGGCGCGGCGCTGCTCGAGCCCTACAGCCTCGTGATCTGCTGCCAGCATCCCGAGTACCACACGACCGAGATGCTCGACGGGCTGGAGGGCCATCTCGCGCGCGGCGGCCGGCTCATGTATCTCGGCGGCAACGGCTTCTACTGGAAGACCGTCTTCAACAAGCAGGCGCCATGGGCGCTGGAGATACGGCGCGCGGAGAACGGCATCCGCACCTGGGCGACCGAGGTCGGCGAGAGCTACCACGCCTTCGACGGGTCCTATGGCGGGCTGTGGCGCAAGATCGGCCGCCCCGCGCAGAAGCTCGTCGGCAACGGCTTCTCGGCGCAGGGCATCTATCTCGGCTTCCCCTACACCGTGGCCGACGCGGTCGCCGACCCGCGCGTCGCCTTCCTGCGCGAGGGGCTGGAGGCCGAGCTGCGGCCGGGCGCCCAGATCGGCGAGCGCGGCTTCATGGGCGGTGGTGCTGCCGGGCACGAGCTAGACCGCTGGGACCCGCGGCTCGGCTCGCCGCGCCATGCGCTGATCGTGGCGAGCGCGGTCGTCGACCACCCGCAGTTCAAGCCGGTCAACGAGGATCGCCTCGGCTTCCTCTGGCCGGCGCCGCTCGAGGACCTCATCCGCTCCGACATGGTGTTCTTCGAGACGCCGGCCGGCGGCGCGGTCTTCTCGGTCGGGTCGATGAACTTCGTCGGCGCGCTGCCGATCGACGGCTACGACAACCTGCTCACGCGCATGATGACGAACGTGGTGCGGCGCTTCATCGACCCCGCGCCCTTCGCGCCATGAGCGAGGGCTGGCTGCCGCGCCCCTCGGCGCCCGCGCATCGCGCGCCGCCGGGGGCCACGGACTGCCACCACCACGTCTATGACGGCCGCTTCGCGCCGCTGCCCGACGCGCCCTACCGCCCCGGCGAGGCGACGGCGGCGGACTACGCGGCCTTCCGTGCGCGGATCGGCTTCGACCGCAGCGTCGTCATCCAGCCATCGGTCTATGGCACCGACAATGCCTGCACGCTCGACGCGGTCGCGCGGCTGGGCGCGGATCGCGCACGCGCCATCGCCGTGGTCTCGGGCGAGGAGGGGCCGTCGGAACTGGCCGCGCTGGGCCGAGGCGGCGTCGTGGGCGTGCGGCTCCAGGCGGTCGGGCCGTCGCGCGGCAACCTCGCGCGGCTCGAACGCCTGGCCGCGCGCGTGGCGGAAATGGGCTGGCACCTCCAACTCCATCTCGACGTCGACCTGGTGGTCGACGCGGCGGCGCGGCTGCGCGCGCTCCGGGTGCCCCTCGTCATCGACCATTTCGCGCGCATCCCGCATCCCGATGGCGACGCGCATCCGGCCTTCGGCGTGGTCGCCGGCCTGGTCGCCGCGGGAAGGACATGGGTGAAGCTGAGCGCCGGCTATCACTTCTCGCGCTCCGGGCCGCCGGGCTACGCCGATGTCGGCGCGCTCACCCGCGCGTTCCTGCGCCTCGCGCCGGAGCGCATGCTCTGGGCGACGGACTGGCCGCACCCGACCGAGGCCGCGAAGCCGGACATCTCCATCCTGTTCGACCGCTTCGTCGAATGGGCGGGCGACGACGCCATCGCGCGGCGCGTGCTCGTCGACAACCCGGCCGCGCTCTACGGGTTCGGCTGAGGACCCGCGCGCTTCAGCCCGGGTGG
>CANMWW010000423.1 GCA_947500965.1 Alphaproteobacteria bacterium | reverse complement strand
TCCGGCAGGAAGAGCAGCAGCGCGTCGCGCCAGCTCACCGCGTGGGCGTCGCGCGCCTGGCTGCCCCAGCCCGCGGAGCGGCCGAGCGCGAGGCCTAGCATGAAGAGCGTGGTGTGGAAGGTGGAGACGGCCCAGAGCATGAGGCCGAACACCGTCTCGATCGCGACGCCCGCGGCGAAGCGCGCGCCGCCGCCATAGCGCGCGACCGCGCCGCGCGTCACCAGCACGTCGAGCCAGCCCGCGATCTTCGGCGTCAGGAACATGGCCATGAACAGCGCGTAGAGCGCGCCGGCCGCGGCGACCGGGAAGCCGGGCGTCGCCGCGGCGTCGCGCGCCACCAGCGGCAGCAGCGCGATGGCGAGCGTCCATGCCGGGATGCCGGCGAACATCAGGATCGCCCAGAAGAGCTGGAAGCGGCTGGCGGGCAGCAGCCCGGGCATGGAGAGCAGGCGCAGGTACTGCAGGTTGCCCTGGCACCAGCGCGTGTCGCGGCGCGCGAACTCGGCCAGGGTCGGGGGGTTCTCCTCCCACGATCCGGCCTCGTCCGGCATGACGCGGACCTCGAAGCCCGCGCGGCGCATCAGCGCCGCCTCCACCTGGTCGTGCGACAGGATCGGCCCGCCCAGCGGCGGCCTGCCGGGCAGGATGGGCAGCTTGCAGTCGCGGGCGAAGGGCTCGATGCGCACCATCGCATTGTGGCCCCAGAACGGGCCGCAATCCGCGCTCCACCAGGCGTAGCCGGGCGTGTAGCAGCGCATCGCGTGGCGCATGCCGAACTGGAAGCAGCGCGCGAAGGCGCTGCCCGACGGCATGCCGACCACGAGGCTCTGCAGGATGCCGAGGCGCGGATGGGCCTGCATCACGCGCGCCATGCCCAGGATCGTCGCGCCATCCATCAGGCTGTCGGCGTCGAGCGGCAGCATCGCCTCGTAGCCGGCTCCCCAGCGCGCGCAGAAGTCGCGCAGGTTCCCGGCCTTGAAGCCGGCATTGTCGGACCGCCGGCGCAGGAAGAGTCGCGCCGCGTCGCCCGGTTCCGCGGCGCGCCAGGCGGCCATCTCGGCCTCCTCCTGCGCGCCGACCGCGTCGATCGAGGTGTCGCTGAGGACGAAGTAGTCGAAGGCCGCGCCCGCGCCCGTCGCGTCTACGCTGCGCTTGACCTCGCGCAGCCGGCGGAAGGCGCGCGCCGGCGCCTCGTTGCGGATGGTCATCAGGATGGCGACGCGGATGGAGAGCGGCGTCGCGTCCCCGGCCGCGCGCATGTGCGGCGCGGTGGCGGCGACGGGGTCGCGCGGCGCGTGGCGCATCCACAGGCCGAACGCGCCGTTCCAGAAGCCGAGCACGGTCCAGGGCGCGGCGAAGGCGAGCGCGACGAGCATCAGCGCCTCCCATGCCGTCCAGCCCCCGGTCGCGAGGATGGCGGCCGCGGCGGCGAGCAGGGCGGCCAGCGTCGCGAGGTTGAGGATCGCGGCGAGCCAGCGGCGCCGGGCGAGGTCGCCCAGCGCCTGCAGCCCGGCGGGGGAGGTGGGGTGGGAAGGAGCGGCCATGCGTTCTCCATGCGGCGCCGCGCGCGGCGCGCCGCGCGAGGGGTTTGCCGGAAGGGGGCGCTGTCTGGCAATGAGAGAGTGATGGAAGACCGACGCCCAGCCCCCGCCCTGGCGACGATCCGGCGGGCCCTCGGCCTGGTCTGGCAGGAGCGCGGCGTCGTGCTCGGGCTCGTCGCCGCCAATGCCGTGCTGGCCGGCGTCCAGCTCGCCGAGCCCGTGCTGTTCGGCAAGGTGATCGACGCGCTCGCGGGCGGCCAGGCCTCGGCCGGGCTGATCGGCGCCTGGGCGGCGCTCGGCATCGCCGGGATCCTCGCCGGCGTCGTGGTCGCGGTCGCGGCGGACCGCCTCTGCCATCGCCGGCGCCTCGCGGCGATGTCGGCGGCCTTCGATCGTGCGATCACCCTGCCCGTCGGCTACCACGCCGGGCGCGGCTCCGGCGCGGTGGTGCGCACGATCCTCTCCGGCGCCGACGCGATGTTCTGGCAGTGGCTGGCGCTGCTGCGCGAGCAGCTCTCGGCCTTCATCGGCGTGGTCCTGCTCGTGCCGACGGCGATCGCCATGGACGGGCGCATGGCCGCGGTGCTGGGCGCGCTCGCCGTCGTCTTCGTCGCGCTGAACGTCGCGGTCGTGCGCCGCACCAGCGCCGGCCAGTCGGCGATCGAGAGCTTCCACAACGACGTCTACAGCCGCATCGGCGACGTCATCGGCAACGTCACGGTGGTGCAGAGCTACACGCGCCTCGCCGCCGAGCGCGCGGCGATGCGCGAGCTGATGGGACGGCTGCTGCGCGCGCAGTACCCCGTGCTGACCTGGTGGGGCGTGCTCACCGTGCTGACGCGCGCGGCCGGCACGATCTCCATGGTGACGGTCTTCGCGCTCGGCGCGGTGCTCGCCGCGCGCGGGGAGGTCACGGTCGGCGAGATCGTGAGCTTCATCTCCTTCGCCGCGCTGCTGATCGCCAAGCTCGACCACCTCTCCGGCTTCGTCATGCGCGTGGCGCAGCAGCTGCCCGCGGCTGCCGGCCTCTTCGCGCTGCTCGACGAGGCGCAGGCGGCGGAGGACCGCCCCGGCGCGCGCGACCTCGGGCGCGTGGCGGGCGAGGTGCGGTATTCGGGCGTCGGCTTCTCCTATCCCGGCTCCGAGCAGGGCGTGCGCGACCTCGACTTCGCGGTGGCCGCGGGCGAGACGGTGGCGCTGGTCGGGCCGACCGGCTCGGGCAAGACGACCACGCTCGGCCTGCTGCAGCGCTTCCGCGCCGCCGATTCGGGCACGATCACCGTCGACGGCGTCGACATCCGCGACGCGACGCTCGAATCCCTGCGCGGCGCCATCGCCGTCGTGTTCCAGGACGGCGGCCTCTTCAACCGCTCGATCGCCGAGAACATCCGCGTCGGCCGCCCCTCGGCGAGCGACGCGGACGTGGAGCAGGCGGCGCGCCTGGCCGAGGCGCATGACTTCATCATGCGCAAGCCCGGCGGCTACGGCTTCGCGATCGGCGAGGGCGGCGCGTCGCTGTCCGGCGGCGAGCGCCAGCGCATCGCCATCGCCCGCGCGATACTCAAGGACGCGCCGATCCTGATCCTGGACGAGGCGACCAGCGCGCTCGACGGCGAGACCGAGGGCCGCATCAAGCGCGCGCTCGACCGGCTGCGCGCGGGCCGCACGACCTTCGTCATCGCCCATCGCCTGTCCACCGTCGCCGACGCGGACCGCATCCTCGTGCTCGAGGGCGGCCGCATCGTCGAGCAGGGGCGCTTCGCCGAGCTCGCCGCGGCGGGGGGCCTGTTCTCGCGCCTGCTCGCAGAGGGCGGCTTCGCGCGCCCCGCGGAGGCG
>CANMWW010000422.1 GCA_947500965.1 Alphaproteobacteria bacterium | reverse complement strand
GTACCCGTCGCTGCCCTGGATCGGTGGCTGGTCCGGCTACTGGTCCCGCGCGGAACTCTCGCGCAGTCTCGAGGAACAGCGCGGGCAGCGCGCCGGCTTCGTGGCGCGGATCGACGAGGCCGAGCTGGGCGCCATCCGCGGCGACGCCGAGCTGCTGAACTTCGCGCTCGTGGGCGGCCGCCAGGTCTTCGCCGACAATTGCGCCCCCTGCCACGGCGCGGGTGGCGCGGGGGCCACCGGCTACCCGAACCTCGCGGACGACGACTGGCTCTGGGGCGGCAGCCTCGCCGACATCCAGCACACGATCCGCCACGGCATCCGCAACGCCGACGACAGGAGCCGGACCTCGCAGATGCCGCGCTTCGGTGCCGACGGTATCCTCAAGCCGGCGGAGATCGAGGCCGTCGCCGACCATGTCCTGTCGCTCTCCGGCGCGGCCGTGGCAGGGCCGGGCGCGCAGGCGGGCGCGGCGCTCTACGCCGAGCACTGCGTCGCCTGCCATGGCGAGAAGGGCGAGGGGAACCGGGAACTCGGCGCGCCGCGCCTCGACGACCGGATCTGGCTCTATGGCGGCGACAGGGCGAGCGTCGTGCGCTCGATCGCCAGCGCGCGCGCCGGCGCCATGCCGGCCTGGAGCGGCCGCCTCGACGAGGCGACGATCAAGATGCTGTCCGTCTACGTCCACGCGCTGGGCGGCGGGAAGTAGGAGCGCGGGGCGGGCGTCCATGTCCTCGGCAGCGGGAACATCCGGCGCGCGCGCCGGCGAGGAGGTGCGCTCCGTCCGCGACCAGCGGGCGGAGCAGCCGCTCTACGCGAACCGCATCAAGGTCTATCCGCGCCGCGTCTCGGGGACCTACCGGCGGCTCAAGTGGGCCGTGCTGTCGCTGTGCCTTGCCGTCTACTACGTCGTGCCCTGGCTGCGCTGGGACCGCGGCCCGGGCGCGCCGTCGCAGGCCGTGCTGCTCGACCTGCCCGGTCGCCGCGGGTACTTCCTGTGGATCGAGATCTGGCCGCAGGAAGTCTACTTCATCACCGGCTTCCTGATCCTCGGCGCGATCGGCCTCTTCCTCGTCACGTCCTATTTCGGCCGCCTGTGGTGCGGCCATGCCTGCCCCCAGACGGTCTGGACCGACCTGTTCATGCTGGTCGAGCGCTGGATCGAGGGCGACCGCAACGCGCGCATGCGCCTCGACAAGGCGGCATGGAGCGCGGGGAAGGCCGTGCGCAAGGTCGCGAAGCACGCGGCCTGGCTGGCCATCGCGGCGGCGACCGGCGGCGCCTGGGTCTTCTACTTCGCGGATGCGCCGACGACGTTCGTCGAGATCTTCTCGGGCGAGGCCTCGGCCTCGGTCTACGTCTTCGTCGGCCTGTTCACCGCCGCGACCTACACCTTCGCCGGCTGGGCGCGCGAGCAGGTCTGCACCTACATGTGCCCGTGGCCGCGCTTCCAGGCGGCGATGTTCGACGAGCATTCCTTCATCGTGACCTACCGGCGCTGGCGCGGCGAGCCGCGCGGCAAGCACAAGGCCGGCACGGGCTGGGAAGGGCGCGGCGGCTGCGTCGACTGCGGTGGCTGCGTCGCCGCGTGCCCGACGGGCATCGACATCCGGGATGGCCAGCAGCTCGAATGCATCGGCTGCGGCCTGTGCATCGACGCGTGCAACGAGGTGATGGACAAGGTCGGGCGGCCGCGCGGCCTGGTCGCCTTCGACACGCTCGCGGCGCAGGACGCACGCGCGGCAGGCAGGCCGCACGTGCATCCCTGGCTGCGGCTGCGGCCGATGGTCTACGCGGGGCTGCTCGCCGTCGTGGCGGGCGCCATGGTCGCGGCGCTGGCCCTGCGCAGCGACACGGAGCTGCATGTCCTGCGGGATCGCGCGCCGCTCTACGTCCTGCTCTCCGATGGCTCGGTGCGCAACGGCTACACGGTCAAGATCCTCAACAAGGCGCGCGAGCAGCGGAGCTACGTGCTGCGCGTCGACGGACTGCCGGGCGCGCGCCTCGCGGTCGTCGGCGAGGATGCACGACCGGGCGAGGGGCAGGCCGTGCTCGTGGCCCGCCCGGACTCGGTCGCGACCTTCCGCGTCCATGTCGCCGCGCCGCGCGGGCGTGGCGACAGCGTCCCCGTCACCTTCCGCGTCGATGGCCGGGCGCGCGGCGCCTCGGCAAGCCAGGTCACCAGCTTCGTGTCGCCAAGGGGTTGAGGAGGAACGCATGCGCATGGCCCGTCCGTCCGGAAGCCTGATCCCCTGGATCTTCGTGGGATGCATGGGCCTCGTCCTCGCGGTGAATGCCGGCATGGTCGCGGCGGCGATCTCGACCTACTCGGGGCTTGCGCACGACAACGCCTTCGGGCGTGGCCTTGCCTACAACCGCCTCCTCGAGGCGCAGGAGCGCCAGGACGGCCTCGGCTGGCGCGTCGAGGTCGAACTCGGCGCGGCCGATGGGCTCGATGGCGGCCGCCATGTGCGCGTGGGCCTCGCCGACGCGACGGGAGCGGCGCTCGCGGAGGGCCGCGCCACGCTCGAGCTGCGCCGCCCTGTGGAGCGCGTCGCTCCCGTTCAGGTGCCGCTCGAGCCGGCGGGCCCGGGCGCGTTCGAGGGCCGCGTCGTCCTCTCGCGCGCCGGGCAGTTCGACGCGCGCGTCGTCGTCGTGCGCGGCGCCGACCGCCTCGACGCGACGCGCCGGATCGTCGCCCGATGAGCGCGACGGCGGCCGCGATCGCGATGCCCGCGCCGGGGACGGCGGCCGGCGCCGAGCCGCGCTGCGCGCATTGCGACGCGCCGCTGGCGGCGGCGCAGGCGCGCTTCTGCTGCCATGGATGCGAGGCGGCCGCGGGGCTCGTCGCCGGCATGGGGCTGGCGGCCTTCTACGCACGACGGCTGGCCTTCGCGCCCGGCGCCCTCCGACCGGCCTCCGCCGCCGAGGACGTGGAGGCCTTCGTGCGCCCGGACGGCGCCGGCAGGGCGGCGCTGGAACTCCATGTCGAGGGACTCGATTGCGGTGCCTGCGCCTGGCTGGTGGAGACCGCGCTCGCGCGCGACCCGGCGATGCGCAGGGCGCGCGCCAACCTCTCGACGCGCAGGCTCGTCCTGGAGTGGGAGGGCGAGGCCGCGCGCGGCCAGGAATTCGCCGACCTGCTGGCCTCGCTCGGCTTCCGCGTCGCGCCATTCGACCCGGCGCTCGCCGGGGACGGGCAGGCGCGGCGCGAAGCCGAGCTGCTGCGCGCGATGGCCGTGTCCGGCTTCGCGGCCGCCAACGTCATGCTGCTCTCTGTGTCGGTGTGGTCCGGCCATGCCGGGTCGATGGGCCCTGCGACGCGCGAGCTGCTGCACTTGGTCTCGGCGCTGATCGCGCTGCCAGCCATCGCCTTCGCGGGGAT
>CANMWW010000421.1 GCA_947500965.1 Alphaproteobacteria bacterium | reverse complement strand
GCGATGGGCCTTGATGTGGGTACTGTCGATCGCGGCCGTCCCGATCACCGGCTTATGGCCCGTCAGGGCCTCGAAGATCCCGAGCCAGATACCCTGTCGGCTCCAGCGATTGAAGCGATTGTAGATCGTCGTATAGGGCCCATACGCCGAGGGACAGTCGCGCCAGCGCGCTCCCGACCGCAGCATATGAACGATCCCGCTGATCACCCGGTGGTCGTCAACACGATGCGCGCCGCGCCGACCCCGTGGGAGCAGTGGCTCGATCCGTTGCCACTCGCTCTCGCTCATCCAATACAGCGACGATCCCATGCCAACCTCCCAATTCGCCGGGGAGAAGCGAATCACAGGACCGCCTAACCGCCAATGCCTTATTGAGTACTGACCCTAGGCGGTGGCGGGGACGTCGAGCGTCGTGACGCGGCGCAGCTCGCGCCGGTAGCGCGCGTCCTCGAACGGCGTCGCGCGGTGCATCGTCGCGAGGTTGTCCCAGATCACCAGGTCGCCCTCGCGCCAGGAATGGCTGAAGACGAATTCGCGGCGCGTGGCGTGCTCGACGAGGTCGCGCAGCAGCAGCCGCCCCTCGGGCACGGGCCAGTCGACGATGCGCGAGGCATGCGAGGCGAGGTAGAGCGAGCGGCGGCCGGTCGTGCCGTTCGTGCGCACCAGCGGCTGCTCGACGCCGCGCAGGCGCTCGGCCTCCTCGGGCGAGAACTCGAAGCCGAGCGTCTGGCGTGAATGCGCGATGGAGTGGTGGACGCGCAGCCCTTCGCAGCGCTGCTTCAGGGCCTCGGGCAGCGCGTCCCAGGCGGCGCGCATGTCCGCGAACTCGGTGTCCGCGCCGACCGGCGGCACGACCCTGGCCGAGAGCATGGAATAGCGGCCGGGCGGGTCCACGAAGGACGCGTCGGTGTGCCAGAGGCGGTTGGCGAGGCTGTAGTGGCGGCGCCGGTCGTCCGGCGGCAGGACCCGGCCGTTCTCGTCGACGTTGGAGACGTCGGTCAGCGCCTCGTTGCCGAAGCGGTTCGCGGCTAGGGCCGAGATGCCCGTCTTCGCGTGCAGCTGGCCGTCGAAGCGCTCGGCGAACGCGACCTGGCCGGGGTCGTCCAGGCGCTGGCCGCGGAACACCAGCACCGCGAAGCGATGCATCGCGGCGCGGATCTCCGCGAGCGCGTGGGGTTCGCGCAGGCCGGCGAGGTCGACGCCGCGCGCCTCTGCGGCGAAGAGCGGGTGGAGCGGCACGAACTCGACTTGCATTTCGGACTTTGCCCTGCGCGACCGGGAATGGAAAAGCATACCGCCCCGTGGACGCCGGGGCGAGCGGCTCGTCCGTCTGACGGCCCGTGTGCCGCGACGCCCCCGCCCCGGTCGCCTACTGGCGGCGCGCCCAGTCGACCAGCCGCTCCATGAAGGCCTCGCAGGCGCCAAGCTGCGACTTCGCGAGGAACTCGTTGGGCTGGTGCGCCTGCGAGATGTCGCCCGGCCCGCAGATCACGGTCGGGATGCCCGCAGCGCGGAAGATGCCGGCCTCGGTCCCGTAGGGCACCGCGTAGGTGCGGTTGCCGCCGGACCAGCCGAGGGCGAGGCGCGTGGCCTCCTCGTTGTCGTCGGGCATCAGCCCGGGGATGGAGGCGCGCCGCGTCGTCTCGATGCGCGCGGCCGGGTGGCGGGCGCGCATGCGCGGCAGCAGCACGTCGTCGAGCCAGGCGCGTGCGCGGCGCTCGAGCGCGGGCTGGTCCTCTCCCGGCGTGGTGCGATAGCCCCAGGTGACGACGCATTCGCGCGCGAGGATGTTGCCCGCCGTGCCGCCCGCGACGATGCCCACGTTGATCGTCGTGAAGGGCGGCACGAGGTCGATGTCGGTGCGCGGCCGCGCGGCGAGCTCGTCCTGCACGACGTTCAGCCAGTGGATGAACTCGCCCGCGAAATGCACCGCGCTGACGCCCAGGTGCGTCATCGAGGAATGCGCCTCGTGCCCGGTGAACACCGTCTGGAAGGACGCGGCCGTGTTCTGCGCGTTGACGACGCCCATCATCGTCGGCTCGCCGACGATGCAGGCACGCGGCCGCTTCACGCGCGAGACCAGCCGCTCGACCAGGCGGAAGGCGCCGAAGCAGCCGACCTCCTCGTCGTAGCTGAGCGCGAGGTGGACGGGCACCTTCATGCCGGCGTCGCGGAAGCGCGGCACGAGCGCGAGCACGACCGCCGAGAATGCCTTCATGTCGCAGGTGCCGCGGCCATAGAGGTTGCCATCGGCCTTCTCGGTCAGCGTCCAGGGGTCGGTGTCCCAGGGCTGGCCGTCGACGGGCACGACGTCCGTGTGGCCGGACAGCACGATGCCGCCGGGCGCGTCGGGCCCGATCGTGGCGATCAGGTTCGCCTTCCTGCCGTCCTCGTTCGGCACCAGCTCTGACGCAATGCCGTGTCCGGCCAGGTAGGACCGCACGTAGTCGATGAGCTCGAGGTTGGACAGCCGCGAGGTCGTGTCGAACGCGACCAGGCGGCGCAGCATCTCGAGGGAAGTCACGGTCTCGCCGGTCATGTCGCGCTCCGCGGGCTCTGGCTGGATGCGGGAAGTTTCCACGCTGCCGCCGCCGCGGTCCATCCCGCCGTCACAGCTTGCGGCCGGCGAGGTAGCCGAGCGCACCACCAGCGGCTGCGGAGAGCAGTGCCTCGCCGGCGCCCGCCCCGGCCTCGCGCGGGCGCGTGGCCTCGCGCGCCTGCAGCGCGGCGACCTGCGCCTCGAGCTCCGCGATGCGGCGCTGCGCGGCGTCGAGCACGTCATGCGCCCGCTCGATCGCCGCCGCGGTCCGCGCGCGCAGGGCCCTTGCCGCCGCGTCGTTGGCCTTCGCCTCGCCCGCGGCTTGCGCGCGCGCCTCCTCGACGAGCCGCGCGCGGGCGCGCGATGCCGTCGCGACGGCGCGCCAGCGCGCGGGAATGGCCGGCTGGCCGGGCGCGCGCGGTGGATGGAGCGCGCAGAGGCGCGCGAAGGCCTCGTCCGTCGCGCCGTCGCCTCGGATGCGCCGGGGATGGCGCCGGTCGAGGCGTGTCACGATGGCGGCCAGCGACGCGGGCAGCGGGAAGTCCCCGGGCACGACCTCCGCGGCGTCGTCGCCGACGGGGCCGGACGCGTCCCGGCCTAGCAGCGCGGCCTGCCAGGCGTGCCAGCGCTGCGCCCAGCTGCCGGCGCGGCGCGTGGAGGCCTCGCCGCGCAGCAGCTCGATCGCCGCGAAGGCGATGCTTGCGTCGGTCGCGGCGTCCGAGCGGCCGGCCTCGTGCGCGGCAAGCATGGCACGCAGCTCCGCCTCGCGGCCGGAGAAGGGCAACGCGAGGTCGCCGCCGCGCGGGTCGTCGCGGCGCGCGAGGTCGTGGCCGTCCCAGCGCGCCG
>CANMWW010000420.1 GCA_947500965.1 Alphaproteobacteria bacterium | reverse complement strand
TCCTCCTGCCCGGCATGGACGCGGCGCTGTCGCACCGGACGCGCCATCCCGACGCATGGAGCCAGGCGCCCCAGCGCCAGCGACGGCTTGCGGCGCAGTACGAAGGGCTTGCGCCCGCGATCGCGGCGGCGATCCGCGAGCAGGCAAGGCGGCTCGAGTTCCTCCTCTGGGAGCGGGGCCCGTGAGCGCGCCAGCGACCTCCTACCTCGTGTGCTACGACATATCGCAGTCGGCGCGACGCCTCGCGAGGACGAGGCGGCTGCTGCTCGCTTCGGCGACGCCGCTCCAATACTCGGTGTTCCTCGGCAGGTTCACCCACGCCGACCGGCGCGACGTGCTGGCGAAGCTCGCCCGTTGCATCGACCCGCGCGTCGACGACGTGCGACTGTACCCGGTCCCCGAGAGGCCCTCCGTCCTCCTCCTCGGCCGCGGCCACCTGCCGGCGGGGGTCTTCGCGCCGCTGCGCGGCCTGGCACCGCCCGCGACCATACCGTGACGCGCGCGCCGCTTGCAGCGGCGCGAGGGCGGGCGTAATCCTCCGCGCCCCATGCCGCAGGACGCGCAAGAGACAGCGAACAGGGACGCGGGCGCGCTGCCGCCCGCGCCTCGGCGCTACGGCGCGGTCAACTGGATCGGGCTGGGCACGCTGGTCGCGCGCGAGGTGCGGCGCTTCCTCAAGGTCGGCATGCAGACCGTCGCCGCGCCGGTGGTCACCACGCTGCTGCTGCTCGCGGTCTTCGCGCTGGCGCTGGGCGGCGCGGTGCGCGAGATCGCGGGCGTGCGCTTCGCGGAGTTCCTCGCGCCGGGCCTCGTGATGATGGCGATGGCGCAGAACGCCTTCGCCAACAGCTCCTCCTCGCTCGTCATCGCCAAGGTGCAGGGCAACATCGTCGACTCGCTGATGCCGCCGCTGAGCGCGGGCGAGCTCACGCTGGGCTTCGCGCTGGGCGGCGTGGCGCGCGGCCTCGCGGTCGGCGCGGCGGTGGCCGCGTGCCTGCTGCCCTTCGTGCCGATGCGCCTGCACGCGCCGGGCTTCGTCGCCTTCCACGCGCTGGCCGCGACGATGCTGCTGTCGCTGCTGGGCGTGCTGGCGGGGATCTGGTCGCAGAAGTTCGACCACATCGCCGCGGTCACCAACTTCGTGGTGACGCCGCTCGCCTTCCTGTCGGGCACGTTCTACACGGTCGACAGGCTGCCGGAGCCCTGGCACGCAGTCGCGCTCGCCAACCCGTTCTTCTACATGATCGACGGGTTCCGCTACGGCTTCCTCGGACATTCCGATGGCGGGCTGTGGACCGGGGTGGCGGCGATGCTCGCCGCCAACCTCGCGCTCGGCGCGCTCTGCCACCGGCTCTTCGCGACGGGATACAGGCTGCGCGCCTGACGAGCGGCGGGCGGCGGCGAGCCCGGCGGAGCGCATGCCCTCCCCGTCGCCGCGCTGCCGCGCGGCGCCACCCCTCCCATCCGCGCTCGCGCGCGGACGGGAGGGGAGCCGGGGCACCGGATCGGCGCGCGCGCGGACGGGAGGGGGGCCCGGAATGACTGGCTCCTCCCCCGGGCGCGCGGCAGCGCGGATGGGGGAGGTGGCGCGCGCCGACAGGCGCGCGACGGAGGGGGCAAGCGGTCGCCTTTGCACCACGCCGCGCGACCTCCGGAGCGATTGCCCTCCCCGTCGCCGCGCCGCCCCGTGCCGCCACAGGTTGACATCGGGGCGAAGTGCGCGATTAAACTGGCGTTTTCCGATCGCGTGGGGACCCGGCAACCGGGTCCTTTCGCGTTTTGGAGCCGTTCCCGGCCGGTGCCCAGCCGGTGTCCCGAAGGAGAGAGCAAGTGAGCGTCGCCACGTCCCAGGCGTTCCCGCCCGTCATGCCCACCTATGCCCGGCTCGACCTCGCCATCGAGCGCGGCGAGGGCGCGTACCTGCACGGGACCGACGGCCGACGCTACCTGGACTTCATGAGCGGCATCGCCGTGACCGCGCTCGGCCACGCCCATCCGAAGCTGGTGGCCGCACTGGTCGAGCAGGCGCAGAAGCTCTGGCACGTCTCCAACATCTTCCGCATCCCCGAGGGCGAGCGCCTCGCGCGGCGCCTCGTCGAGCACAGCTTCGCCGACACGGTGTTCTTCACCAATTCCGGCGCCGAGGCGATGGAGTGCGGCATCAAGACGGTGCGCAAGTACCATGCCCACCACGGCCATCCCGAGCGCTACCGGCTGGTGACCTTCGAGGGCGCCTTCCATGGCCGCACCCTCGCGACGATCGCCGCGGGCGGGAACAGGAAGTACATCGACGGCTTCGGCCCCGCGGTCGACGGCTTCGACCAGGTGCCCTTCGGCGACCACGAGGCGCTGAAGGCGGCGATCGGCCCGCAGACCGCCGGCATCCTGATCGAGCCGGTGCAGGGCGAGGGCGGCATCCGCCCCGTGCCGCCGCAATGCCTGCGCGGCCTGCGCGAGCTCTGCGACCGGCACGGCATCCTGCTGTTCTTCGACGAGATCCAGTGCGGCATGGGCCGCACGGGCCGCCTCTTCGCGCATGAATGGGCCGGCGTGACGCCGGACGTCATGTCGCTCGCCAAGGCGATCGGCGGCGGCTTCCCGCTCGGCGCCTGCCTCGCCACGGCGAAGGCCGCCGCGGGCATGACCGCGGGCTCGCATGGCTCCACCTATGGCGGCAACCCGATGGCGATGGCCTGCGGCAACGCCGTGATGGACGTCATGCTCGAGGAGGGCTTCCTCGACCGCGTGCAGCAGGTCTCGAGCCACCTCGTGCAGCAGCTGCAGGGCATCGTCGAGCGCCACCCCGAGGTCTTCGAGGAGGTGCGCGGCCAGGGGCTGATGCTCGGCCTCAAGTGCCGGCTGCCGCAGGGCGAGGTCGCCGCGGCGCTGCGCGCGCGCCAGCTGCTGACCGTCAACGCCGGCGACAACGTGGTGCGCCTGCTGCCGCCGCTCATCGCCGGGCCCGAGCATGTCGCCGAGGCCTGCGCGATCATCGACGCGGCGGCCGGCGAGCTCGCGGCCAAGGCGCGCGCGGGCGCGAAGGCGGGGTGAACCCCATGGCCCAGCCACGGCACTTCCTGGACATCGACAGGCTCGACGCGCCGACGCTGCGCTCGATCCTGTCGCTCGCCGGGGCGCACAAGCGCCACGAACCGCCCGGCGGCGCGGCGAAGCCGCTCGCCGGCAAGTCGCTGGCGATGATCTTCGAGAAGCCCTCGACGCGCACGCGCGTGTCCTTCGAGGTCGGCATCCACGAGCTCGGCGGCAATCCGCTTTTTCTCAACAAAAACGACATCCAGCTCGGCCGCGGTGAATCCGTTGAAGACACCGCAAAAGTTCTTTCGCGTTTCGTGCATGGCCTGATCGTTCGCACGTACGATCACAGCGAAGTCGAGCGTCTCGCGGCC
>CANMWW010000419.1 GCA_947500965.1 Alphaproteobacteria bacterium | reverse complement strand
CCTGCGCATCGACGCGCTGGACGGCAGGCCGATCGCCACCCTCGTCGGCTACGGGACGCACCCGATCGTCCTCGCGCACGAGAACCGCCTCGTCAGCCCCGACTATCCCGGCCACCTGAAGCGCGTCGTCGAGCAGGCCATGGGCGGGCATTGCCTGTTCCTGCAGGGCTGCGCGGGCGATCAGATCCCGCGCGAGGCGCTGGTCGCCGACCGCGACGCGCCGCGGCGCATGGGCACGGAGATCGGCCTCGACGCGGCGCGCGTCGCGATCGGCCTCTCCACGCGCCGACTGCGCAAGCGCTTCGACCACGTGGTGGAGTCCGGCGCGCCGCTCGGCATCTGGGTCGACGACGAGCTGCCGTCCCCGCCGCAGGTCCTCGCGGTGGAGAGTCGCCGCATCGCGCTGCCCGTGCGCGCCTATGGCGACGTGGAGGAGCTCGACGCGCAGTCCGAGGCGGCGACCGCCGCGGTGCGCGCCATCGACCGCTCGGTCGCCACGCCTGCCGAGCTCGCGGCCGCCAATTTCCGCGCCAAGCGGGCGCAGATGAGCGCGCACTGGGGGCGCTTCTGCGCCAACCGGCGGACCGTGGACATCGAGCTGCACGCCACGCGCATCGGCGACGCCGTGCTGGTCGGCGCGCCGCTCGAGCCCTTCGCGCGCATCGGCGCCGACATCCGCGCGTCCGACGCGGCGCCCTTCGTCCATTTCGGCGGCTACACCAATGGCTGGGACGGCTACGTGCCCAACGCGGAGGATTTCCGCTCCAGCGGCTACGAGGTCGAGTGGGCGACGCCCTACGCGCCGGAGGCTGCGGAGGCGCTGACGCGCGAGGCGGTGCGCCTGGCCTCCGACCTCATGACGGTCGCCGCTCCGCGATGAGGATCGTCGCGGTCGAGCCCATCCTGCTGCGTGGCCAGCAGGGCTATGGCGCCTCCGCCGGCGCCGCGGAGGCGAGCGACAACGGCGACTGGCAGCTCGTCGTGCGGGTCGCGACCGACGAGGGGCTGGTGGGCTGGGCCGATGTAGAGACGCTCGCGCCCGCGGCCGTCGCCGTGATCGCGGGGCAGGGCATGTCGATCCTCGGCTTCCGCACGCTCGCGCAGATACTCGTCGGCGAGGATCCACTCGAGGTCGAGCGGCTCTGGGACCGCATGTACGTGGGCAGCGCCTATTACGGGCGCCGGGGGCTTGCCATGCAGTGCATGTCGGCGATCGACAACTGCCTGTGGTCCATCCGCGCGCAGGCCGCCGGCATGCCGCTCGCCGCGCTGCTGGGCGGCAGGCGGCGCGATCGCGTGGTCGCCTATGCCTCGACGCTGTTCCGCGAGACGCCGGACGCGATGCGCGAGGCCGCGCTCGGCTACGTGGCGCGCGGCTTCCGCGCGGTGAAGTTCGGCTGGGGCGTGTTCGGGGAAGATCCCGGCCGCGACCGCGAGCTCGTCGCCGCCGCGCGCGAGGCGCTGGGCCCCGATCGCGCGCTGCTCGTCGACCCCGGCTGGTATCCCGCGGGATGGAAGCGCTGGGGCGAGCCGCGCTCGCGGCGGGAGGCGCTGGCGATGTGCGAGTGGCTCGCCGGGTACGGCGTCGGCTGGGTCGAGGACTTCATCCATCCCGAGGACTTCGAGCAATACGCCTGGGTGCGCGCCAACTCGCCCGTGCCGATCGCGGCGGGCGAGCAGGTGGCGACGCACTGGGAGTTCGAGCGCTTCATCCGCCAGGGCTGCGTCGACGTGGTGCAGCCGGACCTGTCGCGCTGCGGGGGCATCACCGTCGCACGGCGCGTGGCCCAGCTCGCGCAGGAGGCCGGCATCGACCTCGTGCCGCATTCCTGGCTGACGCACCTGCTGACCGGCTACAGCCTGCAGCTGGTGGCGACCCTGCCGCGCGCGCGCTTCGTCGAGTTCAATGTCAGCCAGAGCCCGCTCACCCGCGGCATCACCACGCAGCCGTTCCGGCTCGATGCCGACGGCATGGTCGCGATCCCCGACGCGACCGGCATCGGCGTCGACGTCGACGAGGACTTCATCCGCGCGCATCGCGTCAACTGAGGAGCGAGCCATGGACCGCCCGATCGTCAAGCCGCAGCAGCTCGACCTCGAGACGCGCGGCCGGCGCGACTACTGGGTCGCGCTCGAGCACGACTCGATCTGGGGCGACCACCTCGTCCCGCTCACGGTGCTGGTCGGCCCGCGCGCGCGCCCGGGCCGGGGGCTCGTCGCCTTCGGCTCCAACCACGGCAACGAGTACGAGGGGCCCGTCGTCCTGCACCGCCTCCAGCGCGAGATCGACGTCGCCGACGTCGAGGGGCGCATCATCCTCGTCCCCGTGCTGAACCCGCCGGCCTTCCGCGCCGGCACGCGGGAGTCGCGCGCCGACGACGGCGTGAACCTCAACCGCGCCTTCATCGAGGGCGCTGGCAGGACGCCTGCTCTCGCCGGCATCACGCACCGCATCGCGGCCTTCGTGCGCGAGGCGATCTGGCCGCATGTCCATGTCGTCATCGACCTGCACTCGGGCGGGGGCACGCGCTTCGCGCAGGTGGCGAGCTTCCACGAGGTCGAGGATCCCGCCCAGGCGCAGGACATCGAGGAGACCGCGCGCTGGTTCGGCACGCCGCTGGTGATGAGCTACCAGAACGAGACGCCGGGCCTGCTGCCCTCCGAGGCGGAGCGCCTCGGCAAGATCACCGTGGGCACGGAGCTCGGCTGGGGCGAGGCGGTGCAGGCGAACGGCGTGCGCTGGGGCCGCCAGGGCGTGCTCGCCGCGGCGATCCGCCACGGCCAGCTCGGTGGCCGCATCGACAGGATCGACCACCATCGCGACGGCACGCAGCGCAAGGTCGCGATGGTCGACCGCGCCTGCTTCTCCGTGGCGCCGTTCGGCGGCCTCTACGAGGAGGCGCTGGCCTGCGGCAGCGAGGTGAAGGCCGGCGACGTGGTCGGCTGGATCCACGACTTCGAGCGCATCGACATGGATCCATGGCCGGTGCGCGCGGGCGTCGACGGCATCGTGATCGCGCAGGCCTGGTCGGCGCGCGTCTCGCAGGGCCAGCACGTCGTCGTCACCGGCCGCGTCCTGCCCTGGCGCAGCTGATGGCGCGGCCTGCCGCCGGCCGCGCGCGCGCCGCCTTCCTCGCGGCCGCGCTCGCGGCCGCCTGCGCGGGCGAGGCGGCGCCGGTCGCCACGGCCGGCGACTCGCCGCGCCTCGTCCAGCTGCGGCCCGGCACGCACAGCGTCGCCGGGCGGCTCGCGGAGTTCGATCCGCGCCACCGCAGCGTGGACCTGAGGCTGCCGCCAGGAGCGGGGCCATTCCCGCTCGTCGTGTTCGTGCATGGGGGCGGCGGCGCGAGCGACAGCCTCGCCGCGATGGCGGCCTTCCACGCGCAGGGCGTCGCCGTTCTCGGCTTCGACGCCT
>CANMWW010000418.1 GCA_947500965.1 Alphaproteobacteria bacterium | reverse complement strand
TATTCCTCGCTGAACCCGAGGATGACGATCTCGGACATCATCGGCGAGCCGCTGCTCGTCAACGGCATGGGCGACCTCGAGTCCCGCCGCAAGCGCGTCGCCGACCTGCTCGACGTCGTGCAGCTGCCGCGGGCCTACATGAACCGCTTCCCGCATGCCTTCTCCGGCGGGCAGCGCCAGCGCATCGGCATCGCGCGGGCGCTTGCGCTCAACCCGGCGCTGATCGTCGCCGACGAGCCCGTCTCCGCCCTCGACGTCTCCGTACAGGCCCAGATCATCAACCTGATGCTCGAGCTGCAGGAGCGGATGGGCCTATCCTACCTGTTCGTGGCGCACGACCTCTCGGTCGTGAAGCATGTCAGCCACCGCGTGGCGGTCATGTATGTCGGCCGCATCGTCGAGATCGCCGATACGCGCACGATCTTCGCGCGGCCTCGGCATCCCTACACCGAGGCCCTGCTCTCGGCCGTGCCGGTGCCCGACCCGCGCAAGCGCGCGAGCCGCATCGTGCTCGAGGGCGAGGTCGCCGACCCGTCCAACGTGCCGACGGGTTGCGCCTTCCACCCGCGCTGCCCCTACGCCACCGAGCGCTGCAGGGTCGAGCGGCCGGAGCTGCAGGACGCCGGCGGCGGCAACCTCGTGGCCTGCCACCGCGCCAGCGAGCTGGACCTGCGCGGCGTCGCCGCGCACTAGGCGCGGCTAGTAGGCGGGCTGCGCGCCGCGCTGGCGCAGCGCGACGACGACGAGCGTCGCGGTCATCACCGTCTCCCCCGCCTGGTTTCGCGCCTCGACCGCGAGCCTGAGCGTGCCGCGGTCGGGCTTCGAGCGCGACGCGACGATCTCCTTCACGACAGCGCTCGCGCGCAGCGTGTCGCCCGGCCTCACCGGCTTGATCCACCTGAGCTCGTCGATGCCGGGACCGCCAAGGTTGGCGTCGACCAGGAACCCGGTCTGGTAGAGCAGGCGGAAGGCGACGACCATCGTCTGGAAGCCGCTCGCGATCAGGCCGCCGAAATGGCTGCGCCGCGCGGCCTCCGCGTCGACATGGAAGGGCTGCGGGTCCCATTCGCGCGCGAAGCCGACGATGTCGGCCTCGCCCAGCGTCATGCCCTTGCTCTCGAACCGGTCGCCGACCTCCATCTCGTCGAGGAAGAGGTTGGCGCGCGGCGCGTCGGCGCCAGGCTTCACCTGATGGCGCCCGCGATGGCCTTGCCGACGTCGACCGTGCTCGCCGTGCCGCCCAGGTCGCGCGTGCGCGGCCCGCCATTGGCGAGGACGTCCTCGATCGCGCGCATCACCGACTGCGCCGCGTCCTTGTGGCCCAGGTGCTCGAGCATCATCGCCGCCGACCAGATCTGGCCGATCGGGTTGGCGATCCCCTTGCCCGCGATGTCGGGCGCCGAGCCATGCACCGGCTCGAACATCGAGGGGAACTCGCCCGAGGGGTTCAGGTTGCCCGAGGGCGCGATGCCGATGCCGCCGACCACGGCCGGGCCGAGGTCGGTCAGGATGTCGCCGAACAGGTTCGAGGCGACCACGACGTCGAACCAGTCGGGATGCTGCACGAAATGCGCGCAGAGGATGTCGATGTGGAACTGGTCGGTCTCGATGCCCGGGTATTCCTTGCGGATCTCGGCGAAGCGCTCGTCCCAGAACGGCATGGTGTGGATGATGCCGTTGGACTTCGTCGCCGAGGTCACCTTGCGGCGCGGGCGCGTCTTCGCGATGTCGAAGGCGTGGCGCATGACCCGGTCGACGCCGACGCGGGTGAAGATCGCCTCCTGGACGACGACCTCCTCCTGCTGGCCGCGATAGAGCCTGCCGCCGATCTCCGAGTACTCGCCCTCGGTGTTCTCGCGCACGATGACCATGTCGATCTCGCCGGGCGCGCGGTTCTTGAGCGGGCAGTCGATGCCCTTCAGCAGCCGGACCGGGCGCACGTTCGCGAACTGGCGGAAGGCGCGGCGGATCGGGATCAGCATGCCCCAGAGCGAGACATGGTCCGGTACGCCCGGGAACCCGACCGCGCCGAGGAAGATCGCGTTGCTGTCGCGCAGCCGGTCGATGCCGTCGGCGGGCATGATCCGTCCGGTCGCCTTGTACTGCTCGCAGCTCCAGTCGAGATGGCTGTACTCGAAGCTCAGCCCGTACTTCGCCGCGACGACGTCGAGCACGCGAATGCCCTCGGGCACGACTTCCTTGCCGATGCCGTCGCCGGGGATGACCGAGATCCTGTACGCGTTCGTCGCCATGCGAGCCCTCCGCTGTGTCGGCGCCGACTAGAACCGAAACGCGACGGCGACGCAATTTCCTAGTCGCCGGCCGTGCCCGCGCCCTCGGCGCGCCCGGCCTCCCAGCCGATCAGCGCGAGCTTGCGCGCCCTGCCCCAGTGGTACTGGTTGAGCTCGCCCGTGCCACGCACGACGCGATGGCAGGGCACGAGGTAGCTGATCGGGTTCGCGCCCACCGCCGCGCCGACCGCGCGCATGCCGCGCGCGGCGCCGAGCGCCGCCTGCGCGACGCGGCCATAGGAGGCGAGCGCGCCCGGCGGGATGCGCAGCAGCGCCTCCCAGACCTTCACCTGGAAGGGAGAGCCGTGGAGGACGAGCTCCACCCGATCCCCCTTGCGCGGCGCGAAGATCCGGCGCGCAACCGAGGCCATCGCCCGGCGGTCCTCGACGAAGCGCGCGCGCGGCCAGCGGCGCGCCATGTCCTCGAGGGTCGCCTCGCGCCCGGCCTCGAGCTCGAAGGCAAGGCCGCATATCCCGCGTCCGGTGGTCAGGATCAGCGCGTCGCCGAAGGGCGAGTCCGCCCATCCATGGGCGATCCGCAGACCCTCGCCGCGCAGCTTGAACTCGCCTGGCGTGACGGCCTCGTGCGCGACGAAGAGGTCGTGCAGGCGGCTGGGCGCGGACAGCCCGACCGCGAAGGCGGCGTCGAGCACGCTCGCCGAGCCTGCGAGCCGTTCCTTCGCGCGCTCCAGCGTCACGTGCTGCAGGAACTTCTTGGGGCTGATGCCCACCCAGCGGGTGAAGACGCGCTGGAAATGGAAGGGCGACAGGCCGCAGGCCGCCGCGAGCTCGTCGAGGCCGGGCTGGTGCCCGGCGTTCTCGACGATGAAGGCAAGGGCCTTCTCGATCCTCGCGTAGTCTCCAGGCATGGCGCGCTCCCGCTGTCCTCGGCAAGGAGAGGCTAGGCGCGGCGCATGGGGCGCAGCGACCCGTTTCTTGCGCCGATCGCGCGGCCCGCGCGCTCAGATCTCCGCCGTGCCCTCCAGGTAGACGACGCCCTGCCCCGCGATGGTCACGCGCGCGCCGCGGTCCTCGCACCAGAGCTCGCCGCCGCGCCGCGACACCTGCCGCGCGAAGAGCCGCGTCCGCCCGAGCCGCCGCGACCAGAAGGGGATCAGCTTGCAATGCGCGGAGCCGGTCAC
>CANMWW010000417.1 GCA_947500965.1 Alphaproteobacteria bacterium | reverse complement strand
GAGAGGTTCAGCAGGAAGTCGCCCGGGCCGAGCAGCTTGCCCAGGACCTCGCGGTAGTTCGCCCGGGTAAGCGGCGTCCGGTCGAAGGCGATGCCGTGCTGGCGCGCCACCTCGGCGCCGCGCTCCTCCGCGGTCACGATCGAGATGTTCGCGCGCGGCATGTCGATGTGGCGCAGCAGGAGCGGCAGGACGCCCTGGCCGATCGAGCCGAAGCCCAGGATCACCATCCGGCCGGAATAGGAGACGTGCTTCGTGTCGAGCCCCGCGGGCGTCGCGTCGCGTCGCTCAGACATCGACCCGGGCCCTGCGCGCGCGGCGAGCCGGCGCGGGACGCGCAGGCAGGAAGGCGGATAGGGCGGAAGGCGCCGCGGCGCGACGTGCAACAAACATAGACAGCTCCCATAAGGCACCGATCCACCGTCGATCGGCTCTACCGAACAGGACGCGTTCCGTCGTTGCTTGACCCTGCTGCACCGTCGTGGCGCGAGCTAGCCTAGGGCACGTGCGATTGGCGTCTTCGTCGCGTAATTAATCGAATCTCCGGCGCGCGCAAGAAGAAATCACGGCAGCGCGATTTTTTTTCCCGCGTCGTGTCCGGCGTGTCGGCGCGGCGGCGCTTTCGCGTCGGTCGCGCGGCGGCGGCGCGTCGGCCGCCGCGCCCGCGGCGCGCCGCTCAGCCGCTGGCCGCGACGTAGCCGAGCGCCGAGTCGCGCGCGCGATCCGAGCCGCTGCGCCTCGCCGGATCGCCGAAGCCGCCGCCGCCGGACGTCTCCAGCCGGATGATGTCGCCGCGGCGCAGCGGCAGGTTGCTGACCTTGGAGTGGAGTTGCGTGCGCGCGCCGTCGCGGATCAGCACCAGCCGCCCCGCCGAGCCGGGCTCGCCGCCTGCGAGGCCGTAGGGCCGGTGGCGGAAGCGGTCCATCTGCGCGGTCATCGTCGCGCGCTCGGCGTCGACGCGCCATTCGCGGAACAGGCCGAGCCCGCCGCGGCGCTCGCCCGCGCCGCCGGAGCCGGGCAACAGGCCGTAGCCGGTGAAGGAGAGCGGCATGCCCGCCTCCACCATCTCGAGCGGGATGTTGGCGTTGTTGTGCATGCCGAAGCTGAAGGCGTTGGCGCCATCCTCGTCGGGCAGGGCGCCGCAGCCACCGATCTCGATCTCGACCAGCACGTTGCGCCGGCCGTCCTCGCGCTCGGTCTGGAACGAGCAGACATAGCTGCAGCCGTAGTAGGCGGCGGGCATGCGCTCGGGCACGGCCTGCGAGAAGGCGCCGAAGAGCACGTTGACCAGCCTGTGGCCGGGCGTGATGCGGTGCGCGACCGGCGCGGGGTGGCGGGCGTTCACCACCAGCCCTTCCGGCGCGACGATCTCGATCGGCCGGTAGCAGCCGGCGTTGGGCGGGATCGGCCGGTCGGCGCAGGCCATGGCCGCGTAGTAGATCGCCGAGCTGGTCGAGCCGAGCGTCGCGTTGATCGGGCCGGGGACCTGCGGGTCGCAGCCGGAGAGGTCCACGACCATGCGGTCGCCGGCGATGGTGACGGTGGCGTGGAGCCGGACGGGGCGGCTGGTGTCGATGCCGTCGTCGTCGAGGAAGTCCTCGAAGGAATAGGTGCCGTCGGGCATGCGGCGGATGACGTCGCGCATCGCCGCCTCGGAGGCGTCGAGCAGCGCCGCGCAGGCCGAGGTCAGCGTCTCCGGCCCGTACTTGGCGGCGAGCTTGCGCACGTTGGAGACGCCAACCTCCAGCGATGCGATCTGCGACTGCAGGTCGCCGAGCACGATCGCGGGCTGCCGGACGTTCTGGCCGAGCATCGCCCAGACCTCGTCGTTGCGCACCCCGGCGCGGAAGAGCCGGATCGGCGGGATCCGGATGCCCTCCTGGTAGATCTCGGTCGCGGTCGCGGCGTAGCTGCCGGGGGACATGCCGCCGACGTCGAGGTGGTGGCAGAGCGTGCCGACGATCGCCACGCGCCGACCCTCGTGGAAGACCGGGCGGAAGGCGAGGATGTCGGGCAGGTGCTGGCCGCCGCAATAGGGGTCGTTGCCGATCACGACGTCGCCGTCCTGCCATTCGTCGAGCGGGATGTAGCGCTCGACGATGGCGCGCAGCGCGTAGCCCATCGAGTTGAGGTGCTGCGGGATGCGCACCGACTGCGCGACGTTGAAGCCGTCGCGGTCGTAGATGGCGGTCGAGTAGTCGAGCATCTCGCGCACGATGGTCGAGCGCGAGGTGCGCCAGACCGTCACGTCCATCTCCGCCGCCGCGGCGGAGAGCGCGTTGCGGAGGACTTCGAGTTCGATCGGGTCGAGGGGGGAGGTCATGGATGGGCTCCGGCGCCTTGGTCGTGGCGGGTCGGCGACGTGTCAGTCGCGGGTGGCGACGAGATGGCCTTCGGCGGTCGCGGCGACGCTCCATCCCGGGACGACGAGGGCCGTGGTGTAGGCTTCCTCGACGATCGCCGGGCCGCTGCAGGCCTGGCCGGGCGCGAGGTCCTCGCGCTTCCAGACCGCCGCGTCGCGCCACGCCCCGTCGATCCAGACGCGGCGCGTGCCGGCCTGCGCCGCCGCACGCGCGCCGCTCGACGGCTTGCGCGTCGGCGGGCGGTCGAGGCGCCCGATCGCCGCGAGGCGCAGCGTCACGAGCTCCACGGCGTCGCCCGGGTTGGAATAGGAGAAGCGCTGCCTGTGGGCATCGTGGAAGTCGGCGACGAGCCGCTCGAGGTCCGCGGCCTCCGGCGCCGAGACGCGCCACGGCACGGTGAGCTCGAAGGCCTGGCCGCGATAGCGCAGGTCCGCGGAGAAGGCGAGCTCCCGGTCGCCCTCCGCGATCCCGTCCTGGGCGAGGCGCTCGTGGCCCGTCGCCACGAGGTCCTCCGCCATCGCGCGGATCGCGGGCAGGCTCGCGGCCTCCGCCGGCAGGACGCGCGAGCGCGCGAAGTCGTGGCCGAGGTCGGAATGCAGGATGCCCCAGGCGGAGAGCGTGCTCGCGTCGACCGGGAAGACCACGCGGCGCATCCCCAGCTCCTCCGCCACCTGCAGCGCGTGCAGCGAGCCGGCGCCGCCGAAGGAGAGGAGCGCGAAGTCGCGCGGGTCGAGGCCCTTCTCGAACAGGCTGAGGCGGATCGCCGCCGCGAGGTTGGCGTTGGTCATGGTGAGGATGCCGCCCGCGGCCTGCTCGACGCCGAGGCCGAGCGGCGCGGCGACGCGCGCCTCCAGCGCGCGGCGCGCGCCCTCGAGGTCGAGCTTCATGCGCCCGCCCAGGAAGAAGGCCGGGTCGAGCCGGCCCAGCGCCAGGTTGGCGTCCGTGACCGTCGGCTCCGTGCCGCCATGCCCGTAGCAGACGGGGCCCGGCCGCGCGCCGGCACTCTCCGGCCCGACGGACAGGCGACGGCCGGCATTGACGCGCGCGATCGAGCCGCCGCCGGCGCCGATGGTCCGGATCT
>CANMWW010000416.1 GCA_947500965.1 Alphaproteobacteria bacterium | reverse complement strand
GTCCCACTCGTGGCCGGTCGTGTCCCGGCCGGTGACGTCGTCCTTCTCGATCTTCGTCGGCATGGCGGCCTCCGGCCTCAGCGCTCGTCCAGGGGAATTCGGCCCCGCCTCTCGAATTCCGCGCGGTTCGCCGGGCGGAACGCCCAGGCGACGATCGCGAGGAAGGTCAGGACGGCGAACACCGTCCAGGAGCTGCGAAGGACCTCGTGGAAGGAATCGATCTGCATGGCCGGCCCCTATTGCCGCAGGTCGGCCGGCGACAGCTCGGTGAAGCGCACGAGCGTGCCGAGCATCTGCAGGTAGGCGACGAGCGCGTCCATCTCGGTCAGCGCCGGGTTGCCGGCGTTGAACTTCGCGACGACGGCCTTCGGGTAGTGGCGCAGCAGCCCGTCGGGGTCCGCGTCGGGGTCGGCCTGCGCGGCGAGGTCGGCCGCCGCGTTGGCGACCATCTCGTCCGTGTAGGGCACGCCGACGACGCGCAGCGCCTTCAGGTGGTCGGCGACGTCCGCGGCCTTGAGCGGGCGCTGCGACAGGAACCGGTAGCCGGGCATGATCGACTCCGGCACCAGCGCGCGCGGGTCGTTCAGGTGCTCGACGTGCCAGTCGTTCGAGTACTTGCCGCCGACGCGCGCGAGGTCGGGCCCCGTGCGCTTGGAGCCCCACTGGAAGGGCCGGTCGTAGATGCTCTCGGCCGCGAGGCTGTAGTGGCCGTAGCGCTCGACCTCGTCCTTGAACGGGCGCACCTGCTGCGAGTGGCAGAGGTAGCAGCCCTCGCGGACGTAGATGTTGCGGCCCATGAGCTCGAGCGGCGAGTACGGCCGCATCCCCTTCACCCGCTCGATCGTCGACTCGACGGCGAAGAGCGGGATGATCTGGACCAGGCCGCCGATGGAGATCGTGACCAGGGTCAGGATCGCCAGCAGGACGACGTTCTTCTCGATGACGTGGTGGCGGAAGGACATGGCGGCCCCCTTCAGGCGCGGGCGGCGGCCATGGCCGGGGCGCGCGGCGCCTCGTCCGCCGCCTCCCCACGCATGGTGCGCCACAGGTTGTAGGCCATGACCAGCGAGCCGGCGACGTAGAGCAGGCCGCCGAGCGCGCGGATCGCGTAGAACGGGCGCATCGCGACGACCGTCTCCACGAACGAGTACTGGAGGAAGCCCAGCTCGTCGTAGGCGCGCCACATCAGCCCCTGCATGATGCCGCTCACCCACATCGCCGTGATGTAGAGGACGATGCCCAGCGTCGCGATCCAGAAGTGCCAGGCGACGAGGCGCTGGGAGTAGAGGCGCTCGCGTCCCCAGAGCACGGGCACGAGGTAGTAGAGCGTGCCGAAGACGATGAAGCCGACCCACCCCAGCGCGCCGGAATGCACGTGGCCGATCGTCCAGTCGGTGTAGTGGCTGAGCGCGTTCACCGCCTTGATCGACATGACCGGCCCCTCGAAGGTCGACATGCCGTAGAAGCCGACCGCGGTGACCGAGAAGCGCAGGCCCGCGTCGGTGCGCAGCCTGTCCCAGGCCCCGGCGAGCGTCATGATGCCGTTGATCATGCCGCCCCAGCTCGGCATCCAGAGCATGATCGAGAACACCATGCCCAGCGTCTGCGCCCAGTCGGGCAGCGCGGTGAAGTGCAGGTGGTGCGGGCCAGCCCAGATGTAGAGGAAGACGAGCGCCCAGAAATGGACGATCGAGAGCCGGTAGGAGTAGACCGGCCGCCCGGCCTGCTTCGGGATGACGTAGTACATCATCCCCAGGAACCCGGCCGTGAGGAAGAAGCCCACGGCGTTGTGGCCGTACCACCACTGGATCATCGCGTCCTGGACGCCCGCATAGGCCGAGTAGCTCTTCGCGCCGAAGGGCGAGACGGGGATCGACGTGTTGTTGACGAGGTGCAGGACCGCGATGGTCAGGATGAAGCCGAGCAGGAACCAGTTCGCGACGTAGATGTGCGGCTCCTCGCGCTTGAGGATCGTGCCCATGAAGGCGACGAGGTAGGCCACCCAGACGATCGCCAGCCAGATGTCCGCGTACCACTCGGGCTCCGCGTATTCCTTGCTCTGCGTGATGCCCAGCAGGTAGCCGGTCGCGGCGACGAGGATGAAGAACTGGTAGCCGAGGAAGACGAACCAGCCCAGCGGCGCGCCGCCGAAGAGCCGCGCGCGGCAGGTGCGCTGGACGATGTGCAGCGACGAGCCGATCAGCGCGGTCCCTCCGAAGGCGAAGATCACCGCCGAGGTGTGCAGCGGCCGCAGGCGCCCGAAGGTCGTCCACTCGCGGTCGAGGTTCAGCGCCGGGAAGACCATCTGCAGCGCGATCACGAGGCCGACCGTGAAGCCGACCACGCCCCAGAAGACGGCCATCACCATGAAGGCGCGCGTGACGTCGTCGACGTAGTCGGGCCTCGACCCGGCGGACGGCCCCGCGTTCCTGGCAACCACAGACATCCCGAACCCCCGTGCTGGTTTCTCGCGCGCCGCGGAGGGAATCCATTCGCGGCATGTGGATATGACCTCCACGCGCCAGCCGCGCCCATGCGACAGATTGAACCGGTGCGCGCTTGTCGCAGCGACCGTTTGCCGCATGGGCCGCGCCGCGCGTTGCGTTCAAGGGTCGGCGCAGGAAGACGCAGGAGGAACGCCGATGGCCGAGACGCTGCACGTGTTCGCCGGGCCCGGCCCGGAGATCCGCAGGATCGAGATCGACCGGCCATGGGCCTGGCTCTCCGCGGGATGGAACGACATGCTCGCCGCGCCGCGGATCAGCCTTGCCTGCGGCGCGCTCGTCGCCGTCGCAAGCGTCGCGCTGGCCGCGACGCTCCTCGTCGTCGACCTGCCCTGGCTGCTGCTGCCGATGGCCGCGGGCTTCTTCCTCGTCGCACCGCTGGTGGCCGTCGGCCTCTACGAGACGAGCCGGCGCCTGGAGGCCGGCGAACGCCCGACGCTCGCAGGCGCGCTGGGCGCGGTGCGCCGGCATCTCGGACCCCTCGCGAACCTCGGCGTCGTGCTGATGCTGCTGCACCTGCTCTGGGTGCGGGTCGCCACGCTGCTCTTCGCGCTGTTCTTCGACGGCGCGCATCCGGGCTGGGGCACGATCATCGACACGGTCTTCTTCTCGCCCGCCAGCCTGCCCTTCCTCGCGACGGGCTGCCTCGTCGGCTTCATGCTCGCCTGCGCGGCCTTCGCCATCGGCGCCGTGTCGATCCCGATGCTTCTCGACCGCGACGCCGGCGTCTTCGCCGCGATCGTCACCAGCATCGCGGCGGTGCGGCTCAACTGGCGGCCGATGGCGCTGTGGGCGGCGCTGATCGTCGTCTTCATCGCCGCGGGCATGGCGACGTTCTTCCTCGGGCTCGCGGTCGCGATGCCGCTGATCGGCCACGCGACCTGGCACGCCTATCGCGACCTCGTCGTGCCCGTCAGGTGACGAGGCGCAGGGCCATCGACAGC
>CANMWW010000415.1 GCA_947500965.1 Alphaproteobacteria bacterium | reverse complement strand
CTCCGCGCAGGCGCCATGCTTGTGCCAGCCCTTGAGCGCGCCGCGGCAGCTCGAGCCCTCGTAGTCGTCGCCGGGCCATTCGTCGTAGCGCCGCGCGAAGGCGTAGAACATGCGCGGGCTGACGGGCTCGAAGGAGGAGGCGCGCCCCGCCTCGACCGCGCGGCGCCAGAGCAGGAAGTTCGCGACGCAGGCGAGGCCGAAGCCCGTGCACGCGCCCTCGGTGCCCTGGTCGAGGACGAGGCCCGCGCGCGCATAGGCGCCGACGAACCGCGCGATGTCCGCGTCGACGGGCCATTGCGGCGGCAGCGAGCGCAGCGGCGGCCGATAGGACAGGTCGCGCAGGTCGAGCCGGTCCGGCCGCGCGTCGAGCAGGCGCCGCGCCATGGGAGGGCCGGCGCCTAGCGGCGGACTTCCGCCGCGGCCAGCGCCGCCATGTTGACGATCTCGGCCACGGTGGCGCCGGTGGGCACGATCTGCGCGGGCTTGGACATGCCGATCAGCAGCGGCCCGATCACCGTGCCGCCGCCCAGCTTCTGCAGCAGCTGGCTCGAGATGTTGGCCGAATGCAGGCCCGGCATCACCAGCACGTTGGCCGCGCCGGAGAGGCGGCAGAACGGGTAGATGCTGCGCATCAGCTGCGCGTCGAGCGCGACCTCGGCGGAGATGTCCCCGTCGTACTCGAAGTCGACCTCGCGCGAGTCGAGCGCCATCACCGCCTCGCGCACGGCCAGCATCTTCTCGCGCATCGGCTTGCCGAAGTTCGAGTAGGAGAGCAGCGCCACGCGCGGCACGTGCCCCATCGCGCGGGCCTTGGCGGCGGCCTGGATCGCGATGTCCGCCATCTCCTCGGCGTTGGGCAGCTCGTTGACCGTGGTATCGGCCATGAACACCGTGTGGCTGCTGGTCACGACGATGGTGAGCCCCATCACCGGGCGCCCCGCCTCGCCGGGCAGGGCCATGCGGATGTCGGCGAGCGCCTGGTGGTAGGCGCGCGTGGTGCCGGTGACGATCGCGTCGGCGTCGCCCGCGGCGACCATCAGCGCGCCGAAGACGTTGCGGTCCTGGTTCACGAGGCGCTGGCAGTCGCGCAGCAGGTAGCCCTGGCGCTGCAGGCGCGCGTAGAGCAGGTCCGTGTACTCGCGGTTCTTGCCGCTGACGCGTGCGTTCTGGATCTCGAGCTTCTCCGCCCCATGGATGCCGACGGCCTTGATCGTGGCCTGGATGCGCTCCTCGCGGCCGACCAGCACCGGCGTGCCGTAGCCCGCGGACTGGAACTGCGCGGCGGCGCGGATCACGCGCTCCTCCTCGCCCTCGGCGAAGACGACGCGGCGGGGCGGCGAGGACCGCAGCTGCTCGAAGGTGAGGTCGAGCATCGCGGCGGTCGGGTCGCGGCGCGAGGACAGCGCGCGGCGATAGCCCTTCATGTCGGCGATGGGCTTGCGCGCCACGCCGCTTTTCATCGCGGCCTCGGCGACCGCGGCCGGCACGACCGAGATCAGGCGCGGGTCGAAGGGCACGGGGATGATGTAGTCGGGCCCGTAGCGCAGGCGGCGGCCCGAATAGGCGGCGTCGAGCTCGTCGGGCACGTCCTCGCGCGCCAGCTTCGCCAGCGCCTCGACCGCGGCGATCTTCATCGCCTCGTTGATGGTCGAGGCGCGCACGTCGAGCGCGCCGCGGAAGATGTAGGGGAAGCCCAGGACGTTGTTGACCTGGTTCGGGTAGTCGGAGCGGCCGGTGGCGACGATCACGTCGCTGCGCGCGGCGCGCGCCGCCTCGGGCGTGATCTCGGGGTCGGGGTTGGCCATCGCGAAGATGATCGGCTTGGCGGCCATCGCGCGGACCATGTCCTGGTCGACGGCGTCCTTGGCCGACAGGCCGAAGAACACGTCGGCGCCCTCCATCGCGTCGCGCAGCGAGCGCGCCTTCGTCGGCACGGCATGCGCCGACTTCCACTGGTTCATGCCCTCGCTGCGGCCCTGCCAGATCACGCCCTTGGTGTCGCAGAGCACGACGTTGTTGTGGGGCACGCCCATCGCCTTGATCAGCTCGGCGCAGGCGATCGACGCCGCGCCGGCGCCGTTGATGACCATGCGCACGTTGCGGATGTCGCGCCCGGTGAGGTCGAGGGCGTTGAGCAGCCCGGCGGCGGCGACGATCGCGGTGCCGTGCTGGTCGTCGTGGAAGACCGGGATGTCGAGCAGCTCGCGCAGGCGCTGCTCGATGATGAAGCATTCCGGCGCCTTGATGTCCTCCAGGTTGATGCCGCCGAAGCTGGGGCCGAGGAAGCGCACGCAGTTCACGAACTCGTCGACGTTCTTCGTGTCGACCTCGAGGTCGATCGAGTCGACGTCGGCGAAGCGCTTGAAGAGGACCGACTTGCCCTCCATCACCGGCTTCGAGGCCAGCGCGCCCAGGTCGCCGAGGCCGAGCACCGCGGTGCCGTTCGAGATCACCGCCACGAGGTTGCCCTTCGACGTGTAGTCGTAGGCCGTCGCGGGGTTCTTCGCGATGTGCAGGCAGGGCCAGGCCACGCCCGGCGAGTAGGCGAGGCTGAGGTCGCGCTGCGTCGTCAGCGGCTTGGTCGGGGTGATCTCGATCTTCCCCGCCTTGCCGTTGGCGTGGAACTGGAGGGCTTCCTCCTCGGTGACCGGGGTCGCTTCGTTCGCCATTCTCGTCCTCGCCAGTGGTGGCGGCGCGCTCCCGGTCCTGCGGGCAGCCGCCCGGATCGTGCCGTCAGGCGAAACTAGGGGCTTGGCCACGGGCCCGTCAAAGCGCTCGCGCGCTGCACTGCACACGAAGCATGGCAGGCGGCTTGATGCGGGGCCTGCGCTGGTTTACCCCGGGCACGCCCATGGACCCGAATCCCGCCCAGACGACGGAGGCCGCAGCCGACGGCGCCATCACGCCGATGATGGCGCAGTACCTCGACGTGAAGGCACGGCACCCCGGCGCCCTGCTCTTCTACCGGATGGGCGACTTCTACGAGCTCTTCTTCGAGGACGCCGAGGTCGCGGCGCGGGCGCTCGACCTCACGCTGACCAAGCGCGGCAAGCACCTCGGCGCCGACATCCCGATGTGCGGCGTTCCGGTCCACAGCCACGAGGCCTACCTGCTGCGCCTGATCCGCGCGGGCCACCGGGTCGCGATCTGCGACCAGCTGGAGGATCCAGCGGAGGCGAGGAAGCGCGGCGCGAAGTCCGTGGTGCGGCGCGACGTCACGCGCGTGATCACGCCGGGCACGCTCGTCGAGGATTCCCTGCTCGACGCGCGGCGGCACAACCACCTCGCCGCGCTCGGCCTCGCGCAGGGCGAGGTCGCGCTGGCCTGGATCGACATGTCGGTCGGCACGTTCCTGGTGCAGGACGTCGCCGGCGCGGGCGACCTGCCGGCGGCGCTGGCGCGCGTCGCGCCGGGCGAGTTGCTCGTCTCCGACCGCGCGATGGAGCGCGAGG
>CANMWW010000414.1 GCA_947500965.1 Alphaproteobacteria bacterium | reverse complement strand
TGTCGCGGGCCAGCGCGCGCGGCGCATCGGGGAACAGTTCCCCGATGACGCTCGCCGTGGCATCGCGCGGGGTTCCCTCGGCCGTGGCCGCGAAGGGAGCGGAACCCGCGAGCGACGCGAGTTCGCCCCGGATCCCGGCAGGGATCGATCGCCTCCAGATCGCGAGAGGCTCGCCCGGCGAGAGCGCGGCACGCAGGACCCCGGGCACATCGTCCTCCACGGCGCCATGGCTGGCCCTTGGCGGCTGCTTCCGGATGATGTTGGCCGATCGACGGGCGTTCATGACAATAGGAATGTGATAACATCACTACAAAGGCAAGCATCTTGTTTCGTGCCGCCGTCGGCCGCAAAAGGGCTGCGGAACTTGCGAGGACGGGACGGCATGAGATCCGGCAATGGCCTACCGAGGAACCAGTCCCTGGTGCTCGACGCGCTGCGCGCGTCGTCTGGAACCGCGCTCACCGCCTATGAGCTGCTCGCGCGGCTTGGCGGTGCCGGCCTGCGTGGTCCGCAGACCATCTATCGCGCCCTCGATTCCCTCCAGCAGGCGGGCCTCGTCCATCGGATCGAGAGCATCAACGCATTTTCGGCTTGCAACCACGATGGTTCGGGGGCGGGCGCGCATGCATCGAGGCATCGCCCAGCCTTCGCCGTCTGCCGTCGATGCCACGTGGTGCGCGAGCTCGACGATGCTGCGCTGTCGGCCGTGCTCGGCGTGGTGGCGGATCGCTCCGGCTTCTCGGACTGCGAAAGCGTGATCGAGCTGGTCGGTACCTGTCCCTCCTGCGACGCGACCGAGTCCGGGTCGGCGGGCTAGCCGGCCAGCCCGGCTGGCAAGCCGAGTTGCCCAATCCGGGAAAGTTACTGTATTACATCACGAGCTTGAGGCGAAGCGCATGACGCCCGCCCTGTGCACGAACTGCCGAGGAGGGCGAACACGATGCGAGGCAACGAAGAGCGGATCCCCGTCACGGTCCTGACCGGCTATCTCGGCGCGGGGAAGACGACCCTCCTCAACCGGATCCTCACCGAGGACCACGGCAGGAAGTATGCGGTGGTCATCAACGAGTTCGGTGAACTCGGCGTCGACAACGACCTCGTCGTGGACGCGGACGAGGAAGTCTTCGAGATGAACAACGGCTGCATCTGCTGCACGGTGAGGGGCGACCTCATCCGCATCATCGGCGGCCTGCTCAAGCGCAAGGAACTCGACGGCATCCTGATCGAGACCACCGGCCTTGCCGATCCGGCCCCGGTCGCGCAGACCTTCTTCGTCGACGACGAGGTGCGAAGCCGGACGCGGCTGGACGCGATCGTGACCGTCGTCGACGCGCGCAACCTGCCCGCGCGCCTCGCCGACAGCGCGGAGCCGGAGGAGCAGATCGCCTTCGCCGACGTCGTGCTCGTCAACAAGATCGACCTTGTCACCGAGGCGGAGCTCGCCGAGGTGGAGCGTCGCATCCGCGCCATCAATCCCCAGGCCCGGCTGCATCGCACGCATCGCGCGACGCTGCCGGTCGGCGACGTCCTCGGCCGCGGCGGCTTCGACCTCGATCGGATCCTCGAGTTCGAGCCCGGTTTCCTGGCCGGCGAGGACGACCATGTCCATGACAGTGACGTGTCCAGCGTCTCCTTCGAGCTGGACCGCCCGCTGTCCCAGGAGCGCTTCCGGACCTGGATCCACCAGCTCCTCGCGCAGCGCGGCCAGGACATCCTGCGCACCAAGGGCATCCTCGACTTCGAGGGCGAGGACCGCCGCTTCGCCTTCCAGGCGGTGCACATGCTCGCCGAAGGCGACTTCATCGGCCCGTGGCGCACCGGCGCGGAGCGGCGCTCTAAGCTGGTCTTCATCGGCCGGCGCATCGACCGCACGGCCCTCGCCGAAGGCTTCGAGGCCTGCATCGCCGATGGGGCCTGACGCGGCCGGGAACCGGGATCCCGGGCGCGGCGACGCGAAAACGGTCACGCGCGCCGCTGCTTCCCGCTAAGTTCGTGCGCCACGGAGGATCCCATGGCGCTCATCACCTACCTCACCCGCATCCAGTTCGACTTCGGCGCGGTCCGGCTGCTGCCCGACGAGATGAAGCTCGCGGGGATCTCCCGCCCGCTGCTCGTGACCGACAAGGGCGTCGTCGCCGCGGGCATCGCCCAGCGCGTCGCGGACGCCATGTCGCAGAAGCCCCTCGCGGTGTTCGACGGCACGCCGTCCAACCCGACCGAGGCCGCGACCAAGCTCGCGCTCGAGCTCTATCGCGAGCATGGCTGCGACGGCCTGGTCGCGGTCGGCGGCGGCTCGTCGATGGACCTCGCCAAGGCGGTCGCCTTGCTGGCGACCCATCCCGGCGCGCTCGCGCAGTACATGGCGATCGAGGGCGGCGTCGCGCGCATCACGCCGAAGGTCGCCCCGGTGGTCGCGGTGCCGACCACCTCCGGCACGGGCAGCGAGGTCGGGCGCGGCGCGGTCGTGATCCTCGAGGACGGGCGCAAGCTCGCGCTGATCAGCCCGCACCTCATCCCGCGCCTCGCGCTCTGCGACCCCGAGCTCACGCTCGGCCTTCCGCCCGGCCTCACCGCGGCCACCGGCATGGACGCGCTCGCGCATTGCGTCGAGACCTTCCTCGCGCCGGCGAGCAACCCGCCCGCCGAGGCGATCGCGCTCGACGGCGCGATGCGCTGCGCCGGCCATCTCGAGCGCGCCGTCCAGGACGGCAAGGACCGCGAGGCGCGCTGGAACATGATGATGGCCTCGATGGAGGGCGCGATGGCCTTCCAGAAGGGGCTCGGCGCGGTCCACGCGCTGTCCCACCCGCTCGGCGCGATCCAGCCGCTCAACATGCACCACGGCACGCTCAACGCGGTCGTGATGCCGGCGGTCCTGCGCTTCAACGCCGGGGTCAACGGGATCGGCTGGAAATACGACCGCCTGCGCCAGGCCATGGGGCTGCCCGCGGGCACCGAGCTCGACCGGCATGTCGCTGCGCTCAACGCGCGCATCGGGATCCCCGGCGGCCTGCGCGCGATGGGCGTCACCGAGGCGATGTTCGCGCAGGTCGTGCCGCACGCGCTCAAGGACCACACCGCCGCGACCAACCCGCGCCCGCTGACGGCGGAGGGCGTCGAGGCCCTGCTGCGCGAGGCGATGTGACCACGCGCCGGCTCCGCTCGCGCGTCGCGATCGAGGGCATCGACCGCACGCCGCACCGCGCCTTCCTGCGCGCGATGGGGCTCGACGACGACGACATCGCGCGGCCGATGGTGGGCGTCGTCTCCACCCATGGCGAGACCACGCCCTGCTCGCTGACCCTCGGGCCGCAGGCCGCGGAGGCGAAGTCCGGGGTGCGCGAAGGCGGCGGCACGCCGCGCGAGTTCACGACGATCTCCGTCTCCGACGGCGTGTCGATGAACCATCTCGGCATGCGCTTCAGCCTGGTCAGCCGCGAGCTGATCGCGGATTC
>CANMWW010000413.1 GCA_947500965.1 Alphaproteobacteria bacterium | reverse complement strand
CCGTGGTCGGCGGCATGGGCTCGGTTCCCGGCGCCTTCCTTGCCGCGCTGCTGATCTCGCAGATGCATGCCTTCGGCATCATGGTCTTCCCGAAGATCACGCTCGTGCTGACCTTCCTCGTGATGGCCGTCGTCCTGGTGGTCCGGCCCTATGGCCTGCTCGGCCGCCCGCCGACGCATCCCCGCGCGGCGGGCCCGGCGCGCGCGCAACCGATCGGCCCGGCCCCGCGCGAGCTGCGCCTCGTCGGGCTCGTCGCGCTCGCGGCCGCCGCCATCCTGCCGCCGCTTGCGGGCGAGTATGCGCTGATCATGGCGACCGAGATGGCGATCCTCGTGCTCTTCGCCGCGAGCCTGCACTTCATGATGGGGCCGGGCGGCCTCGCCTCCTTCGGGCACGCGGCGTATTTCGGCGTCGGCGCCTATGCCGGCGCGCTGCTGATGAAGCATTTCGGCGCGCCCATGGAGCTCGGACTCGCGCTGGCGCCCGTCGCGGCGGGCCTCGCCGGCGTCGTCGTCGGCTTCTTCGTCGTGCGGCTGGAGGGCGTCTACCTCGCGATGCTCACGCTCGCCTTCGCGCAGATCGCGTGGTCCGCGGCGTTCCAGTGGGTCGAGGTGACCGGCGGCGACAACGGCATCCTCGGCGTGTGGCCTTCCGCCTGGGCGCGGGACAGGACCGTCTACTACCTCTTCGTGCTCGCGATCTGCGCCGGGTGCACGCTGGCGCTGCGGCACGCGATCCACTCGCCCTTCGGCTACGCGCTGCGCGCCGCGCGCGACAACCCGCTGCGCGCCGAGGCGATCGGGCTCGACGTCGCGCGCATCCGCTGGGCCGCCTTCGCCCTTGCCTCGGCCTTCGCGGGCATCGCCGGCGCGCTGTTCGCCTACGCCAAGGGCTCGGTCTTCCCGACCTACCTCGCGATCCCGAAGTCGGTCGACGCGCTGCTCATGGTGCTGCTCGGCGGAATCGAGACGCTGAGCGGGCCGATCGTCGGCGCGCTCGCCTTCCACGGGCTGCAGGAGCAACTCGTGCGCGTGGTCGAGCACTGGCGCGCCGCGATGGGGCTGGTCATCGTCGCGCTCGTCCTTGCCTTCCCGCAGGGCATCGCGGGCTATGTCCGCGACCGCCGGGAGCGCATGCGATGAGCGCCGTGCTCGCGGTCGAGGGGATCTCGAAGTCGTTCGGCGGCGTTCAGGCCGTGCGCAACGTGAGCTTCGCGGTGGCGCCCGGCGAGATGCTCGCGATGATCGGCCCGAACGGGGCCGGCAAGAGCACGACCTTCAACATGGCAGGCGGCCAGCTGCGGCCCGACCGCGGCCGGGTGCTGCTCGGCGGGCGCGACATCACGGGCATCGCGCCGCGCGACGTCTGGCGCCTCGGCGTCGGGCGCACCTTCCAGATCACCGCGACCTTCGCCTCGATGACCGTCGCCGAGAACGTGCAGATGGCGCTGCTGTCGCATGCTGGCCGCGCCTTCGACCCTCTGGGCTCGGCGCGCGGCTTCGCGCCGGACCGCGCGCTGGCGCTGCTGGGCCAGGTCGGCCTCGGCGAGCAGGCGGCCCGCAGCTGCGGCGAGCTCGCCTACGGCGACGTGAAGCGGCTCGAGCTCGCCGTGGCGCTCGCCAACGAGCCGCGGCTGCTGCTGATGGACGAGCCGACCGCGGGCATGGCGCCCCGGGAGCGGATCGCGCTGATGGCGCTCGTCGCCTCGATCGCGCGCGAGCGCCGCCTCGCGGTGCTCTTCACCGAGCACGACATGGACGTCGTCTTCGCGCATGCCGACAGGCTCGTCGTCCTCGACCGCGGTGTGCTGATCGCCGGTGGCAGGCCCGCCGAGGTGCGCGCCGACCCGAAGGTGCGCGCGGTCTATCTCGGCGGCGGCGCCACCTCGGGGGGGCATTGATGGCGCTGCTCGACGTCGAGGGGCTGCACGCCCATTACGGACAGGCGCACGTGCTGCAGGGCGTCGACCTGCGCATCGAGCCTGGAAGCGTGCTCGCGCTGATGGGGCGCAACGGCGCGGGAAAGTCCACGACGCTCAAGGCGATCATGGGCCTCGTGCCGCCGAGCGGCGGCGCGGTGCGCCTGGCGGGCGAGGCGCTCGCGGGCCTCGGGCCGCACGAGATCGCGCGGCGCGGCCTCGGCTACGTGCCGGAGGACCGCAGGATCTTCACCGAGCTCACGGTCATGGAGAACCTGGAGGTCGGGCGCCGCGCCGCGCGGCCGGGGATCCCGGCCTGGACGCCCGAGCGCCTCTTCGAGCTCTTCCCGAACCTCGCCGCGATGCGCGACCGGCCCGGCGGGCGCATGTCGGGCGGAGAGCAGCAGATGCTGACCATCGCGCGCACGCTGATGGGCAATCCCTCGCTCGTGCTGCTCGACGAGCCGAGCGAGGGCCTCGCGCCGGTGATCGTCGAGCAGATGGCGCGCGCGATCCTCTCGCTGAAGCGCGAGGGCCTGACCGTGCTGCTCTGCGAGCAGAACCTGCATTTCGCGACGCTCGTCAGCGACCGCGCCGCGATCATCGAGAAGGGCGCCGTGCGCTACGAAGGGACCATGGCGGCGCTGCAGGCGGACGAGGCCGTGCGCGCGCAGTACCTGAGCGTCTGACCTCGGCTTGGGCGCCAGGACCGCATCGATCCTCGTCATCGCGACCTGCCAGGTCGCGGCGCTGGCGCTCTGGTTCTCCGCCGCCGCGGTGCTGCCGCAGGTCGTTTTGGAGTTCTCGCTCTCGCCCGGCCACGCGGCGCTCCTGAGCAGCGCGGTCCAGGCCGGCTTCGTCGCCGGGACGCTCGCGAGCGCCATGCTTGGCCTCGCGGACCGCGTGGAGCCGCGCCGCCTCTTCTCGGCGGCGGCGCTGCTCGGCGCCATCTCCAATGGCGCGCTGCTCGTGGTGCCGCTGGACTCGCCCGCGGCGGTCGCGCTGCGGCTCGTGACCGGGGCGAGCCTCGCCTGCGTCTACCCGGTCGGGATGCGCATGGTCGCGGCCTGGGCGCAGGCCGACCTCGGCCTGCTGATCGGCATCCTCGTCGGCGCGCTATGCCTGGGTTCCGCGGCGCCTCATCTCGCCCATGCGCTGGGCGGCGTGGAGTGGCGGCCGACCATCGTCGCCACCTCGCTCAGCGCGCTCCTCGCGGCCGCGCTCGTCCATGCGGCCCGACCCGGCCCGCTCTGGCGGCCCGCGGCGCGCTTCGATCCCGGCGCGATGCTCGCGATCTTCCGCGACCCGGCGATGCGCCTCGCGCTGGCGGGCTATCTCGGCCACATGTGGGAGCTCTACGCGATGTGGGCGTGGCTGGGCGTCTTCCTCGACGAGGCCTTTCGCGCCGCCGATGCCGGCGTGCGCGCGGCGCGCCTCGTGGCCTTCGCGGCGATCGGCCTCGGCGGGCTGGTCGGCTGCGTCGCCGGCGGCCTGCTCGCCGACCGCGTCGGCCGCACGCGGCTGACGATCTGGTCGATGGCGG
>CANMWW010000412.1 GCA_947500965.1 Alphaproteobacteria bacterium | reverse complement strand
CGAGGCGCGCATGCGGGTCGGGTCCGCGGCCGACCAGAAATAGGCGAAATGCGACAGCCGCAGCGCCAGCAGGTCGCGCGGATGGTCGCGCAGGATCGCCTCCCAGGCCGCGATCGCGGCTCCCGTGCGCCCCGCGCGCCAGCAGCGCAGCGCCTCGAGATGCAGCGCCTCGCGCGGCGTCGCGCGCCCCGCGCCCCGCGCAGCCGCGGCGATGCTCCGGTCGACGCCCTCGAGCGCCGCGACGTTCGAGAGCAGCATCGACATCGAGCCGCGCAGAACATGCGCGAGCACGCAGTCCGGGTCCGCGGCCAGGGCCGCCTTTGCATGCAGCGCCATGTCGGCGCGGAAGCCGAGCAGCGACGCGCGCGCGGCGTCGAGCGCATCGACGCAGGCGCGCGAGTCGGTGGCGATGTCGAGGTCGAGCGCGTCGCGCATCGGCATGTCCCCCTCCCCTCAGCGCCGCGCCGCGCCGAAGGCGAGGAGCGCGAGCCGCTCCAGGTCCGGCAGCAGGTCGAGCCCGCTCGGGCCGAGTTCCGCGGGCGCGAGCCAGCGCAGCGCGTCCACCTCGTCCGACAGTTCCCCGTCGCCCGAGACCCAGTCGCAGACCACCGGCACCAGCAGCCAGTGCGAGCGGATGCGGCCGGCATCGTCGGGCCGGATGATGTCGAGCACGGGCAGCGAATGCAGCGGCGCGACGTCGACCGATGTCTCTTCCGCGAGTTCGCGCCGCGCCGCCTCGAACACCGTCTCGCCGAGTTCCTGCACGCCGCCAGGGAAGCCCCAGCGCCCCGCGCTCGGCGGCCTCGCGCGCTGCACGACGAGCACGCGGCCCTCGCGCCGGACGATGCCGAGCACGCCCACGATCGGATAGTCCGGATACTCGCGCTTCATCGCCTGCGCCTCCTCGTGTCCGCATGCGGCCCGGCATGCATGCCCGGTTCCTCGCCGCGCCGCAGCCGCGCCAGCAGCCTTGGATAGGCGCGCGGCAGGTCGGACGCGACGAGGCCCGCGCCGCGCGTCGCGCCCGCCGCGCCATGCAGCCAGGCGCCTGCGGCGGCGGCCTCGAAGGGCGGCATGCCCTGGGCCATGAACCCCGCGATGGTTCCGGCGAGCACGTCGCCGGAACCCGCAGTCGCGAGGTCCGGCGGCGCGTTGGCGTTGATCGCCGCGCGACCGTCCGGATGCGCGACCACCGTGTCCGCGCCCTTGAGCAGGACCACCGCGCCGCTCTCCGCCGCGGCCGCGCGCGCGCGCGACAGCTTGTCTACCGTCGACCCGAAGAGCCGCGCGAACTCGCCCTCGTGCGGCGTCAGGACGACAGGGCCCGCGATCGCGGCGAAAAGGTCGCGCGCGAAGCCGGCGAAGGAGGTCAGCGCGTCCGCGTCGAGCACGCAGGCCCGCCGCGTCGCGAGCGCCTCGAGCACGCGCGCGCGCGTGTCCGCGCCGATGCCGTTGCCGGGCCCGAGCACGCAGGCGTTGCGTCGCGCATCCGCGAGCGCGGGGCCAAGGCGGCCATCCGGGTCGAGCGCCTCGACCATCGTCGCGGCGTCCACCGCCGCGCGATACGTCGCGAGCGCGGCCTCGGGCACCGCGATCGTCGCGAGGCCCGCGCCCGCGCGCAGCGCGGCCGTCGCGGCGAGGCGGGCCGCGCCGCCAAGGGCCTCGCCGCCGACGACGAGCACGTGGCCGCGCGAGAACTTGTGCCCGCCGGCGGCCGGCCGCGGTAGCGCCGCGCCCCACAGCGCGGGCACGTCCTCGAAGCAGCGCGGCGCGATCGCGTCGAGGACCTCGCCGGGCAACCCTATGGGCGCCAGCACGACGTCGCCGCAGAGTTCGCGCCCCGGCAGCAGCAGGTGGCCGGGCTTGCGGCGGAAGAAGGTGACGCTCGCAACCGCCGGCGCGGCGGCCCCGCGAACGGCGCCCGTGTCGCCATCGATGCCCGAAGGCACGTCGACGGCCACGACGGGAAGGCCGCTCGCGGCCATGGCCTCGACGAGGTTGCGCGCCCCGCCCTCGAGGTCGCGCGACAGGCCGGCGCCGAACAGCGCGTCGACCAGGATGTCGGCACCGGCGAGGCACCCTGGCAGGGCCGGCTCGACGGGCCCGCGCCAGGACGATGCCGCGCGCGCGGCAGGACCGTCGCGCGGCGGCGTGCCGCCCAGCGCGGCGACGCGCACGTCGCGACCACGCGCGGCGAGTTCGCGCGCGGCCACGTAGCCGTCGCCGCCGTTGTTGCCGGGACCGCAGAGCACGAGGACGCGGCCGCGCGGCAGGCGCGCGGCCACCACGGTCGCGACCGCGAGCCCGGCGGCCTCCATCAGCGCGTCGACGTCGCGGCCGGCGGCGGCGGCAAGCGCGTCGGCGCGCGCCATCTCGGCGTTCGTGAGCAGGCAATGCCCCAGGGGGCCGCCCGCGCGCGAGGACTGCATGCCCGCCTCCCCTTGAGCGCGCGAAATCTGCCACATTCGCCGCGCACTGTCCCCGCGCATGCGCCGCAGACTCCTCCTCGCCACCGCGCTCCTCGCCTCGACCTGCGTCGCGACGCCGCGCGTCGCGCGCGCCGCCGACGAGGACGTCGACCTGCAGCTCGTCCTCGCGATCGACTCCTCGTCGTCGGTGTCGATGGACGAGTACTACCTGCAGCTCGAGGGCTACGCGCGCGCCTTCGCCAACCCGCTCCTCTCCGAGGCCATCGCCGCGCTGCCCAGGGGCCGGATCGCGGTCTCGCTCTTCGAGTGGTCCGGCCCGGGCCAGCAGGTCGTGAACTTCGAGTGGCGGATCCTCGATGGCGCGGAATCCACGCGCAGGTTCGCCGAGGAACTCGCGCTCGCGCCAAGGCTGGTGATCGGCGGCGAGACCGCGATCGGGGACGCACTCGCCTTCGCCGCCACGCTGCTCGAGGACGCGCCGGGCGGGCCCGCGCGCATGGTCGTCGACGTCTCCGGCGACGGCTCCAGCAATCGCGGCCTGCCGGTCTCGGTCGCGCGCGCCGAACTGCTCGCGCGCGGGATCGTGATCAACGGCCTCGCCGTCACGAACCAGGAGGCCGGGCTCGAGGCCTACTACGCGCGCGAGGTGATCGGCGGGCCCGGGAGCTTCGTTCTGCCGGCCGGCGACTACGACGACTTCCGCGACGTGATCCTGCGCAAGCTGCTGCGCGAGATAGGCCCCGTCGCCGACGCAGGGTCCGCGGCGCGAATCCGTTGAGGAGGCGCGGGCCCGGCGCGCTAGCATCGCGCGCGAAACGGAGCCTGCAGATTCGCAATCTTCCCTTCCGCTCCGGCCTGCGCGCGAGCCACGCGATCTTCCTGCTCGGGGTGGCCTTCCTCGCGGCGGTCGCGGTCGCGCTGCTGCTGGACCTCGAGGACCTGCGGCGGAACGAGACCGCGCGCGCCGCGGAGCGCGGCGCCGAGGCAGCGCGTGCCGCCGAGGCGCATGCCGCGCGCGCCCTCGACGCGGCGG
>CANMWW010000411.1 GCA_947500965.1 Alphaproteobacteria bacterium | reverse complement strand
TCGACGTCGTTCTCGAAGGCGAGGTCCGCGACGCCCGAGCGCGACGCATGGGTGAGCGCGCCGCCCAGCTCCTCGTGGGTCACGGTCTCGTGCGTGACCGTCTTCACAACGTCCGGCCCGGTCACGAACATGTAGGACGAGTCCTTCACCATGAAGATGAAGTCCGTGATCGCCGGCGAGTAGACCGCGCCGCCCGCGCAGGGCCCCATGATCAGCGAGATCTGCGGGATCACGCCCGAGGCGATGACGTTGCGCTGGAAGACCTCCGCGTAGCCGCCGAGGGAAGCCACGCCCTCCTGGATGCGCGCGCCGCCGGAATCGTTCAGCCCGATCACGGGCGCGCCGGCCTTCATCGCGTGGTCCACGACCTTGCAGATCTTCTCGGCATGCGCCTCGGACAGCGAGCCGCCGAAGACCGTGAAGTCCTGGCTGAAGACGAAGACGAGGCGCCCGTTGACCGTGCCCCAGCCGGCCACGACGCCGTCGCCGGGCACCTTCTGGTCGGCCATGCCGAACTCCGCCGAGCGATGCTCGACGAACATGTCCCATTCCTCGAACGAGCCTTCGTCGAGGAGGATCTCCAGCCGCTCGCGCGCCGTCAGCTTGCCCTTGGCGTGCTGCGCCTCGATCCGGCGCGCGCCGCCGCCGGCGCGGGCCGCGTCGCGCTTGCGCGCGAGGCGTTCGAGAATGTCCTGCATGAGCCGGAAACCCCTTTCCATGCAGGATTAGCAGAGCCGGACGGCGCGGCGCTACTGGATCGGCGCCCCCGCGGGCAGGAGCCTGGACCAGCAGTTGGCCAGGGCGAGGTCGGCGCGCAGCTGCGCGCGCCGGCGCGCCGCCTCCTCGTCCTCGCCCCAGCGCGCGATCTGGAAGCTCGCGTCGAGCTCGGCGGCGTCGAAGGCCTCTTCCGGGCCGATGCGGCCGACGACGAGCGCGGCGCCGATCACCAGCGAGCCCGCCGCCCCGACCGCCACCGAGAGGCCGGTGAGGCGGAAATCGTCGAGCGCCGCGAGCGCGCGCCGGATCGCGGCGAGGCTCGCCCCGGGCTGCTCGATGGCGATCACGCCCGTGGTGACGCGCAGCGGCGCGTCGTGGCTGTGCGCGAACCACTCGAGCAGCGGCTGCCATGTCCGCGACTGCAGCGCCGCGAGCTCCGGCGGATGGTCGGCGCGATGGCAGACCAGCTCGGTCTGCGCATGCGCGGCGAGTTCCTCCTCGACGCCACCGCGACTGGCGGGCACGCGGTCGAGCGCCGTGCCCAGCAGCCGCGTCAGCGGCGCGCGCGCGATGTCGATCCGCGGCGGCTGCTCGCTCCACTCCCGCGCGATCTCGTGCGCGAGCGCCGCGCTCGGCGCCCTCAGCACCGTTCCGGCCGGGGACTTGAGGGGCTTCGCGTCGAGCAGCACGAGATGGCCGTCGTCGCGCGCCTCGACGCGCACGTTCTCGTAGGGCCTGCGCACCGGCGGTCTCGTCTCGCTCATGCCGAGGGCCTCAGCGGCGGAAGGGGTTGGGCAGCCCGCCCGGCAGGGCGGGACGCTGCGGCTGCGACGGTGGCGACTGCTCCTGCTGCGGCGCGCGACCCGGGGCTGCCTGGCCGCCGCAACCCGCGGACTGGCGCTGGCCGCCTCCCGCGCCGAGCGCGCCCAGCACGCCGCCAGCGACGCCACCGGCGAGCCCGCCGGCGCCCTCGACGACTCCCTGCAGCGTGCCGGCGGCGTCGAGCGCGTTGCGCGGCGCGGCCAGCGTGCCCGTGGTTCGGAAGCCGAGCGGCCCGACCTGCGTGCGCAGCGCAAGCTGCTCGGCGCGCAGGTCAACGGTCCCGGCGCTGCGCACCGAGACGAGCTGCGTCTCCAGCGCGCCCTGGCGCAGCGTGCCGACGCCGCCCTGGAAGGCGATCTCGTAGCCCACGCAGCGCAGGCCGGTGCCGACCTGCACCTGCGCGAGCGGCGGCGCGATCGAGCCAAGCCACTCGCCCACCACGCGCTGCATCGCGGTTCCCGCCGTTCCTGGCCCGACATCGAGGTCGACGATGCCGGCGAGGCTGCCGGCGACGTCGCGCAGCGTGCGGCCCGTGCCGCGCAGGTCGACGCGCGCGGAGGCCATGCCGCCGCGGAACCAGTCCGCGAGGCCGCGCGACTGGAGCACGCGCCCGAGCTCGAGCCCGGACACGTCGAGCTTCTGCGAAACGCTGCGGTCGCGCGCGACCATCGTCGTCTCGAGCGCGACGATGCCGCCATCGAGGCCGAACTTCATCGGCCGGATCGCGAGCGCGCCATCCCTGGCGGCGGCGCGCAGCTCGAGGTTCTCCAGCCGCGCATGGGGAAGGATGACGCTGCCGACGTCGACGCGCATGTCGATGTCCATGCGGTCGAGCAGGTCGAAGGGCAGCGCCGTGTCGGGGATGACGCGCCCATCAGAGGGCGCGGGCGCCGGGCGTGGCGCGGGCCGCGCGGGCTGGGCCTGCGGCGTCGAGGCGAACTGCGCGAGGTCGATCGACTTCGCGGATAGCGCGGCCCGCAGTTCCGGGCGCGTGCCCCCGAAGGCGAAGCTCGCCTCGCCCGCGAGGTCGATGCCCTTCGCGTCCAGGCGCAGGCCGCGCAGCGCGACGCGCGACGCGCCCTCGTCGGCGATGCGGGCCGCGAGCTTCAGCGGGCCGGACATCGGTGCCTGCGAGCCCACGCGCCGCGCGAGCGCGGCGAGGTCGGCCGCGCTGCCGTCGATCGCGATGTTCGCGCCCGGCGCGACCGGAGGCGATTGCAGCAGGCCGAGGGGATCGCGCACCGCACCGTCCAGGACGACGCGCAGCGCGTCCTCCGCCCCGAGCGCGACGCGCAGGGCCGGGATCGAGGGCCGGCCGGCAGGCGCGGTGTCGGCGAGCCGCAACTGCGCCGCGAGCGGCCCGAGCGCGGGGACGGACACGCCCTCGATGCCTGCCTCCGCGGCCATGGCGCCGATGCTCGCGACGTCCTTCACCTCGACGCCGACCGTCATCTCGTAGTCGCGCGCCGCGACGGGCTGGCGGATCGTGCCGGAGACGCGCAGCGCCGCGCGGTCGCCGCTGCGCAGCGCGAGGTCGACCGGGAAAGGCCCCTTGAGCAATGCGTCGACCGACCCGAGCAGGCCGGAGAGCTGGAATCCAAGGCGGTTGTAGCTGCCGCTGCCCTCGATCCGGCGCGGCCCGTCCGGCGTGTCGCCGCGCATGGCGAGCCTGTCGACGGCAAGGACGAGCGGCGCGGCAGGGCCAGCCTTGAAGGAGACGCGGACGCGCTCGAGCTCGACCTCCAGCACCGCGACCTGCGGCGGCGCCGACGGGGCGGCGCCATCGGCCGGCTTGCCTTGCGGCGGTGCCGCGGCTGCCGGCGCGGCGCCGGCGGGCTCGAGCTTCCAGTTGGCGCGGCCGCGCTCGTCGGTCTCGAGCCAGACATCGGCGCCACGCAGGAGGACGCGGTCGATGACGATCCT
>CANMWW010000410.1 GCA_947500965.1 Alphaproteobacteria bacterium | reverse complement strand
GCCGGCAACGAGACCGCACGTGAACCTCCAGCACGACATATCGGCAGAACCGACCGTGGCGCCCGTCGCCTGCTGGTCCTGCGCCGGGCCGGTCGCGCCCGAGGCGTTGTTCTGCGCGACGTGCCGGGTCGTCCAGCCGCCGCGGCCGATCGACCATTTCGCGCGGCTCGGGCTCGCGCGCGGCTTCGCGCTCGACGCGCGCGAGGTCGAGCGCCGCTACTTCGCCCTCCAGCGCCAGTTGCACCCCGACCGCTTCGCGACCCGCGGCGCGCGCGAGAAGGCCATCTCGCAGGCCCAGGCCGTCGCGCTCAACGACGCCTACGAGACGCTCAAGGGCACGCTCTCGCGCGCCGAGTACCTGCTCGGGCTCGCCGGCGACCCGCCGGCGGACGACCGCACGATCCGCGATCCCGAGTTGCTGATGGAGCAGATGGAGCGTCGCGAGAGCCTGGCCGGCGCGCGCGACGCGGCCGGCGTCGAGACCTGCATCGGCGCCGCCGTGGCGGACTCGATGTCGATCGAGGCCGAGCTCGGCGACGCCTTCGCCGCCGGCGACATGGCGGCGGCGCGGCGCTCGGCGCTGCGGCTGCGCTACCTGCGCAAGCTGGTGGATGAGGCGCGCGCCCGCCACGCGCGGCTTCTCGGCGGGGAGTGAGCGCGATGCTGCTCGACATATACGAGCCCGGGCAGACGCCTCTCCCGCACGAGGGCGAGCGGGGCCTTGCGGTCGGCATCGACCTCGGCACCACCAACTCGGTCGTCGCCGTCGCGCGCGACGGGAAGGCGGAGGTGCTTCGCGACGAGCGTGGCCGCGCCCTGCTGCCTTCGGTCGTGTCCTATGGCGCGGAGGTCGTCGTCGGCCACGATGCGCGCGCGGACCTGCTCGAGGCGCCGGAGCGCGTCGTGTCCTCGATCAAGCGGCTGATGGGGCGCGGCGCGTCGGAGCTGAAGGCGCTCGCCGGCGTGCTGCCCTACGAGCTCGGCCCCGCGGCCGAGGGCGGCATGGCGCGGCTTTCGGTCGGCGGCCGGCTGCTGACCCCCGTCGAGGTCTCGGCGGACATCCTGCGTGCGCTTGCCGCGCGCGCGCGCAAGGCGCTCGGCCGCGAGGTCGACCGCGCTGTGATCACCGTGCCGGCCTATTTCGACGACGCCGCGCGCACGGCCACGCGCGACGCGGCGCGGCTCGCCGGGCTCGAGGCGCTCCGCCTCGTCAACGAGCCGACCGCCGCCGCGCTCGCCTACGGACTCGATCGCGGGGTCGAGGGGCTCTACGCGGTCTACGACCTCGGTGGCGGCACCTTCGACTTCTCGCTGCTGCGCCTCGAGAAGGGCGTCTTCCAGGTCCTCGCCACCGGCGGCGACACGGCGCTGGGCGGCGACGACATCGACCATGCGGTGGCCGAGCGGCTGCTCGCGGAGCGAGCCGCCGCGGGCATCGGCGCCGCCGTCGATTCGCGTCTCGCGAAGGCGGCGCTGGCGCTCGGCCGCATCGCGAAGGAATGCCTCTCCGCGCAGGACGAATGGTCCGGCACGCTCGATGCCGGCGGCGCGCCTTCGCGCCATGCGCTCTCGCGCGCCGAACTCGACGTCCTCGTGGAACCGCTCGTCGAGCGCAGCATCCGCATCTGCCGCCAGGTCCTGTCCGACGCCGGCGTCCCGCCTTCCGAACTCGGGGGCTGCGTGCTCGTCGGCGGCTCGACGCGCGTGCCGCTGGTGCGCCGCCGGCTGGAGGAATTCCTCGGCCGCCCGCCGCTCGGCGACATCGACCCGGACGAGGTCGTCGCGGTCGGCGCGGCGCTGCAGGCCGAGGCGCTGACGGTGGGCTCCGACACGCTGCTGCTCGACGTGACGCCGCTGTCGCTCGGCATCGAGACGATGGGCGGCATCGTCGAGAGGATCATCGACCGCAACACGCCGATCCCGGTCGTGCGCGCGCAGGACTTCACGACCTACGAGGATGGCCAGGCGGCGATGGCGATCCACGTGCTGCAGGGCGAGCGCGAGATGGTCGACCAGTGCCGAAGCCTCGCGCGCTTCGTGCTCGACGGGATCCCGCCGATGGTCGCCGGCGCGGCGCGCATCCGCGTGTCCTTCGCCGTCGACGCCGACGGCCTGCTGACGGTCAGCGCCGAGGAGCGCGTCACCGGGCGGCAGGCGCGGGTCGAGGTGCGGCCGAGCTACGGCCTGTCCGAGGACGAGATGGCGCGCATGCTGCGCGAGTCGCTCGACAACGCGCAGGACGACATGGAGGCCCGGCTGCTTGCCGAGGCCAAGGTCGAGGCCCGGCGCACGCTCAACGCCGTGCGCGCGGCGCTGGCGGCCGACGGGGCGCTGCTCTCCGCCGGGGAACGGGCGGCGATCGAGGACCTGGCGGACAAGGTCGAGGCCAGCCTGTCCGGCCGCGACCGCGACGCCGTCGCGGCCGCCGCGGGTGGCCTCGAGGAAGGCACGAAGATATTCGCCGAGCGCAGGATGGATCGTGGTATTCGCGCCGCGCTCGCCGGGCGCTCGATCGACCGGCTGGAACTCTGACCGCGCCCTCCGAGGGAAGGCGCAACTGGCAAGCGAGGGAGAAGGCAGCATGCCGAGGATGACGTTCATCGTGCGCGACGGCTCGCGCCGCGAGGTCGAGGCCCCGGTGGGCCTCTCCGTGCTCGAGATCGCGCACCGCAACGGGATCGACCTCGAGGGCGCGTGCGAGGGCTCGCTCGCCTGCTCGACCTGCCACGTGGTGGTCGACGCCGAGGACTACGAGCGCCTGCCCGAGGCGAAGGAGGAGGAGGAGGACATGCTCGACCTCGCCTTCGGCCTGACGCACACGTCGCGCCTCGGCTGCCAGATCATCATGACCGAGGAACTCGACGGGCTGACCGTGGGCCTGCCCGCCGCGACCCGGAACATGATGGTCGACAAGCGCTGACGCCCGGCGAACGCCCTCGACCGCGGAGCATTCCCATGAAGAAGCTCAAGTGGACCGACGTGCACGACATCGCGATCGAGCTCGAGGAGGCGCATCCCGAGGTCGATGTCGTGAACCTGCGCTTCACGGACCTCTGGAAGTGGGTGCAGGCGCTCCCCGGCTTCGCCGACGATCCCGCCCGGTCGAACGAGAAGATCCTCGAGGCCATCCAGATGGCCTGGCTGGACGAGCGCGGGTGATGCGCCTCGACGGCGTCCCCGATGGCGCGCGCGTCGTCGTGGCGATGTCGGGCGGCGTCGACTCCTCGACCGTCGCCGGCCTGCTCCGCGAGGGGGGCTACGACGTCGTCGGCGTGACGCTGCAGCTCTACGACCACGGCGCGGCCGTCGGCCGGCGTGGCGCCTGCTGCGCCGGGCAGGACATCGGCGACGCGCGCGACGTCGCCGCGGGGCTCGGCATCCCGCACTACGTGCTGGACTACGAGAGCCGCTTCCGCGAGGCCGTCATCGACGACTTCGCGTCGTCCTACGCGAGCGGCGAGACGCCGG
>CANMWW010000409.1 GCA_947500965.1 Alphaproteobacteria bacterium | reverse complement strand
TCACCGGCCGCAAGACCGTCCTCGACTACCTCATGAAGCCCATCCTCAGGGCCAGGGACCGCGCGCTGCGCGAACGCTGACGATGCCCTACGTGGAACGCGATTCCGTGGGGCGCATCGCCGCCCTGAGCGAGAAGCCGACCAGCCGCGCGCTCGAGTTCCTCGACGACGGCTCGCCCGAGCTGCGCCATTTCCTCTCGCGCACGAGGACGCAGGCCGATCCGCGCCAGTCGCAGGAGGCGCTCGACACGCTGCGCGCGAGCGACGCCGAGCTCGCGCGCGTCGTGGAGGACCTGATCGAGCTCCTGGTGCGCAAGCGCACGATCGCGATCGATGAACTGCCCGTGCCGGTGCGCCGCAAGATGGAGGCGCGCGCCAGGCTGCGCGAGCGCTACCGCGCGAACCCGCTGCTGCGCTTCGACGACGACACGATCTGAGCGCGCTCAGCCGGCGCGCACCCCGGCCTCGCCGCGCAGGAACGCCGCCGCCTGCTCGGCGATCATGATCACCGTCGCGTGCGTGTTCGTGCTGGTGATCGACGGCATGATCGAGGCATCGACCACGCGCACGCCGCGCAGGCCGCGCACCCGCAGTGCCTCGTCGACCACGGCATCCTCGCCGCGCCCCATCCGGCACGTGCCGACCGGGTGGTAGACGGTGTCCGCGTTGCGACGGATCCAGGACTCGATCTCGGCGGCCGTGCGCGTGTCGGGGCCCGGCGCGAGCTCGCGCCCGCGCCAGGGATCGAAGGCGGACTGCGCGAAGACATCGCGCAGCATCTCGATCGCGCGGCGCAGCACCAGCATGTCCTTGCGCGCCGACAGGCAGTTCGGCCGGATCGCCGGCGCCGCGAACGGATCGGCGCTCGCGAGCGCAATCTCGCCGCGGCTCTCCGGCCGCATCTGGTACGCGTTGGCGAAGAAGGCGTGCCCGTCGTGGCGCTTCGGCGGGGCGCGCAGCCCGGGAAGGCGCAGCGTCGCCGTCGATAGCCCGGGCAGGAAGTGGCTCTGGATGTCCGGCGCGTCGAGCGCAGGGTCCGAGCGCAGGTAGGCGCCGCTCTCCAGCGGGAAGCGCGTCATCGGCCCGCTGCGGAACAGGAGCGCCTGCAGGAAGGCGAGGCCCGCGCGGTCGATGCGCGTGAGCCCGTGCAGCGTCACGGGCTGCGTGCAGGCATGCTCGACGCGCACGAGCACGTGGTCCTGCAGGTTCCTGCCGACGCCCGGCAGGTCGGCGACGACGGGGATCCCGAGACGCCGCAGCGCGTCGGCCTCCCCGACCCCGGAGAGCATGAGCAGCTGCGGCGAGTTCACCGTGCCGCCGCAGAGCAGCACCTCGCCATCGACCGCGAAGCGGCGCGGCCGGCCACGCACGCTCGCCTCGACCGCGACGACGCGGTCGCCCGCGAAGGCGATGCGCGTCGCGTGGGCACGGGTCACGACCTCGAGGTTCGGGCGGCCGCGCACGGGGTCGAGGAAGGCGCGCGCCGTGCTCCAGCGCTGGCCGCCGGAGATGTTGAAGTCGTAGCGCCCGAAGCCCTCTGGCGACGCGTTGAAGTCATGCGTCGTCGGATGGCCTGCCTGGCGCCCGGCCTCCACGAAGACGTCCGACAGCGGGCTGAAGGGCGGCGGGCGCGAGGTGCGCAGCGGCCCGTCGCCGCCATGGTCCTCGCTGGCGCCGCCGTCATGCGACTGCGAGCGCAGGAAGAGAGGCCTGACGCGCTCCCACGACCAGGCGGGAAGGCCCGCCTGCGCCCAGCTGTCGAAGTCCATCGGAAGGCCGCGCACGTAGACCATGCCGTTGATCGACGAGGAGCCGCCGATCACCTTGCCGCGTGGCCAGAAGAGGCGCCGCCCCTCCATCCCGGGCACCGGCTCGGTCTCGTAGAACCAGTTCGCGTAGCGATTGCGCAGGAGCGTGCCCGTCATCATCGGGATGCGGAAGACCGGGTTGCGGTCGCCGCCGCCGGCCTCGAGCACGAGGACGCGCACGGCCGGGTCGGCGCTCAGCCGCGCGGCGAGAACGCAACCCGCCGTCCCCCCGCCCACGATCACGTAGTCGTAGCCCCTCTCCATCGCCCGTCCCTGCCCTCGATGCCGGTGCTGTCCGCCGCCGCCGGAACCGCTATATCAGGAACGCCCGCGAAGCCAACCCCCGCCAAGCCACGCGACGAGGCCCCGACCGCATGCATGTCGAGATCACGAAGGCGACGAAGAGCTTCGCCGCGCGCGGCCGCGTCGTCGAGGCGCTGCGCGAGGTCTCGCTCGGCGTCGCGCGCGGCGAGTTCGTCGCGCTGGTCGGGCCCTCGGGCTGCGGGAAGTCGACGCTGCTCAACATGGTGGCCGGCCTCGCGACGCCGACGCGCGGCACGATCCTCCACGACGGCAGGCAGGTCGAGGGCGTCAACCGCTCCGTCGGCTACATGACCCAGTCCGACGCCCTGCTGCCCTGGCGCACCGCGGAGGCGAACGTGATGCTTCCGCTGCTGCTGCGCGGGACGGGTCGCGCCGCCGCGCGCGCACGCGCGCGCGACCAGCTCGCGCGCGTCGGCCTCGCCGGCTTCCTCGACGCCTACCCGCGCGAGCTGTCCGGCGGCATGCGCAAGCGCGCGGCCCTCGCGCAGCTGCTCGTCTACGAGCCCGACACGCTGCTCCTCGACGAGCCCTTCGGCGCGCTCGACGCGCAGCTCAAGCTCGTCCTGGCGCAGGAGCTCGCCACGCTGCACGCCCGCACCGGCCAGACGGTGCTCTTCGTCACGCACGACCTCGGCGAGGCCATCGCGCTCGCGGACCGGGTCGTCGTCTTCTCCGGCAGGCCAGGCCGCATCAAGGCCATCGAGCGCGTCGCGCTCCCCCGGCCACGCGACATGTTCCGCGCGCGCTTCGAGCCCGCGTTCCAGGAGCTCTACGAGCGCCTCTGGGCGGCGCTCGCGCCGGAGATCGGGGCCGCGGCATGAAACGGATCGACGAGGATCCCGAGGCGCCGGTCGCGGCGCCCGCCGTCGACGCCGGCGAGGTCGCCCCCTGGGTCGTGCGCGCCGGCCAGGTCGGGCTCGGCGTGGCGCTCCTCGCCGCCTGGCAGCTCGCCTCGGGTCGCCTCGTCGACCCGTTCTTCGTGAGCTCGCCGGCCGAGGTCGGCGCGCGGCTGGCGCGCTGGGCGACGGACGGCACGCTGCTGGTCCATGGCAGCTACACGCTGCGCGCGATGGTCGCGGGCTTCGTCATCGGCGCCGCGGGCGGCTTCGGCACGGGCTTCGCGCTCGGCCGCAACGACCTGCTCGCGCGCATCCTCGATCCGTACATCACGGCCATCTACTGCCTGCCGAAGATCGCGCTCGCGCCGCTCTTCCTGCTCTGGTTCGGCATCGGCATCGAGTCGAAGATCGCGATGGCCGCGGCAATCGTCTTCTTCCTGGTCTTCCTGAACACCTTCGCGGGGGTGCGCGCGGTGGAGCGCATCCACCTCGACGCCGTGCGCAT
>CANMWW010000408.1 GCA_947500965.1 Alphaproteobacteria bacterium | reverse complement strand
TGCGACGCTAGCGCGCCGGACGGGCATCCGGAAGGCCCGCGCCGCGACGAGGGCCTTGCGCCGTCCCGGCGCGCATATTCAGATCCGCCATCGCCAGGCCATCCCCGGGGGGAACACCATGAACGGCAAGCGTCCTCGCATCGCATCTGTCCACGGCGTCGTCGCCGCGGCCCATCCGCTGGCCGCGCAGGCCGGGGCGCAGGTCCTGCGCGAGGGCGGCAACGCCTTCGACGCGATCGCCGCGACCGCGGCCGCGCTCAACGTCGCCGAGCCCTTCATGTCGGGCCTCGCGGGCATGGGCCAGGCGACGGCCTATGTCGCGAAGGAGAAGCGCGTGCGCACGCTCGACTTCGTCACGCGCGTGCCCTTCGAGCTGCCGATCGAGCGCTTCGCGCGGCGCGAGGACCTCGCGCGCGGCCCGCTCGCCTGCGGCACGCCGGGCAACCTCGCGGGCTGGTGCGAGCTCGTGCGCGCCCATGGCCGCAAGCAGCTCAAGGACGTGTTCGCGCCGGCCATCGCGATCGCGCGCGACGGCATGGTCCTCACGGAGTTCGGCGAATACAAGTTCATGGAGGCTGCCGCCGACCTGCCGAAGTACAAGGCGTTCTACGGGGACTGGAACCGCACCTACGCCTTCGGCAAGGGCGCGGTGAAGGCCGGCGACGTGCTCAGGCAGCCCGACCTCGCGCGCACCTACGAGGCGATCGCGGCCGAGGGCCCGGACCACCTCTATCGCGGCGAGCTGGGCAAGGCGCTCATCCGCCACGTGCGCAAGCTCGGCGGCTGCCTCACGCATCGCGACCTCGAGGCGGTCCGCCCGCAATGGCTCGACCCGATCGTCGCCGAGTATCGCGGCATGGCGATCCACACGCTGCCGCCGCCCTGCGAGGGATTCCAGTACCTGCTGACGCTGCGCATCCTCGACGGCTTCGACGTCGCGCGGCTGGAGCGCAACGGCGTCGACCACCTCGACCTCGTCTGGCGCGCGATCCGCGTCGCCGCGGGCGTGCGCATCGCGCACAACAACCCCGACCCGCGCAAGCTGAAGGAGATGCTCTCGGAGCGCTTCGTGGCGAAGCTGCGCAAGCGCGTCGCCGACGGCAAGCCGGTCGACGGCCCGACCGAGCAGTGGATCGAGGCGCGCCCGATCGACGAGCGCAAGGAGCACACGACCTCCTTCTCCGCCGCCGACCGCGAGGGCAACGTCGTGTGCGTCACCCAGAGCCTCGGCGCCACCTTCGGCTGCGGCGTCGTCGTGCCGGGCACGGGCGTGTGCCTCAACAACTTCCTGTACTGGGGCGAGGTCAACCCGAAGGGCACGAACTACATGCGGCCCGGCGGTCCGCTGGCGCTGCCCACCGCGCCGACGATCGGCACGCGCGATGGCCGCCCGGTGCTCGCGCTCGGCACGCCCGGCAGCTACGGCATCTGCCAGACCCAGACGCAGACGATGGTGCAGCTCCTCGACTACGGGCTGCAGATCCAGGACGCGATCGAGGCGCCGCGCGCGCGGCTCTGGGACGGGCGGCGCGTGCAGGTCGAGGGCCGCGTGCGCCCCGAGGTGGTCGAGGCGCTGAACGCGCGCGGCCACGCGGCCGAGTCCTACGTGCCCTGGACCATGACGGTCGGCGGCATGCACGGCATCGTCATCGACCCGCGCAGCGGCGCGATGACCGGCGGCTGCGACCCGCGGCGCGACGGCTACGTCGCCACCGCCTGACCGGCGGCGGGCGCGCGGGGCGAGGCGCCGCGCGCGCCCTCAGGCGAAGCGCAGGCGCTGGCCGATGCCCAGCGCCGCGGCCTTCTCCAGCATCGCGTGGCCGAGCGCGATGTCGGACAGCGACAGGCCGCGATGCCAGAACAGGATGGTCTCGTCGTCGCGCTCGCGCCCCGGCCGGAGCCCGGCGACGACCTGGCCGAGCTCGGCGTGGAAGCGGCCCTCGTGCAGCTTGCCGCACTCGAACATCGGCCTCAGCGCGCCGAAGCGCCCCGCGCGCGCCTGGCCGAAATCGTCCATCAGGAACTTGTCGGCGATGTCCGCCACGCCGACGTCGACCGCGCTCACCGTGCCGTAGGGCATGACGAGCGCGCCCTTCGCGATCCATTCCGCGCGCAGCAGCGGCCGTGGCTCGACGAGGCGCGAGGCCTCGACCACGATGTCGGCGCCGCGCACGCAGCTCTCCCAGTCCTGCGTCACCACCACGCGCTTGCCGAGGTCGCGCTCGAGCCGCGCGGCGAAGGCCTCGCGGCTCTCGGGCCGGCGCGAGTGCACGCGGATCTCGTCGAAGTCGAAGATCCGGTCCATCAGCCGCACGTTCCAGTAGGCCGTGCCGCGCGCGCCGACATGGCCGAGCACCTTCGAGCCCCGCCGCGCGAGGTACCGCGCGCCGATCGCGGTGACGGCACCGGTGCGCATGTCGGTGATCATCGAGGCGTCGACGATCGCCTTCGGCACCCCGGTCCGGCGGTCCATCAGCAGCAGGATCGCCAGCTCCGAGGGCAGCCTGTGCAGGTAGTTGTCGTGGAAGTCGGAGACGACCTTCACGCCCGCGGCGTCCACCGCGCCGCCCATCGAGCCGCGCAGCACGTTGAAGTGCCCGTGCGCGACGCCCGGCTCGAGGTGCATGCGCGGCTCGATCACCGCCTCGCCGCGCCCCTGCGCGGCGAGCTGCGCCTCGATCGCCGCGAGGATCTCGTCGTCCGTCATCGCCAGCGCCTCGACGTCGAAGCGGTTGAGGTAGGTGACGTAGATCGGCGGCATCGATTCGTATTCGTGCATCACGCACCCCCTGTGGCAGTCGCGGCGGCGGCCGGCGCGCCCGGATACAGGCCGGTCCCCTCCGCCATCGCGCGCAGCATCGCGTAGACGAGGTCGATCGTGGGCGTCGGCACGCCCGCGCGGCGGCCGATCTCGGCGACCGCGAGCAGCAGCGCGTCGACCTCGAGCGCCCTGCCCCGGTCGACGTCGAGCAGCGTCGAGGTGCGGAAGGCCGCGAGCGGCCCGTCGCGGTAGAGCGCGAGGCGCTCCTCCACCGACTGCACGATGCGCGCGCCATGCGCCTCGGCGACGGCGCGCGCCTCGCGCATCACCTTCTCGCCCAGCGCGGAGAGCACGGGGTCGCGGAAGACCCGGCCGATCGGCACGCGCAGCAGCGCGCAGAGCGGGTTGCTCGTCGCGTTGCCCATGAACTTCGCGGCGACCTCGTCGCGGATGCGCGGCGTCGTCCCGATCGTCCAGCCCGGCGCGTCGAGCGCGGCGGCGGCGGCGGCGAGGCGCGGCGACATCGTTCCGTCCGGCTCGCCCAGCACGAGGCGGCCGCCGCCATGCTGGGCGACGAGGCCCGGCGCCTCGAGCTCGGCGAGGAAGTACACGACGGCGCCGATCGCGTGGCGCGCGCCCAGCCGCCGCGCCAGCACGCCGCCCGGATCGACCGCCTCGACGACGGCGCCCTCGTGGGGGCCGCCGATGCCATGGAAGAACCACC
>CANMWW010000407.1 GCA_947500965.1 Alphaproteobacteria bacterium | reverse complement strand
GTAAAACTTCACCACGTGTTTGCCCTGCTTGAGCAACTCGGGACGCTGCCGTCGCCGGCGCCGCCGCGGCTGCAGCTGCAGCCGCGGCGCCGGCGCTCGCGCCCCCGGCACCGGCTCCGGCCGCCGGGCCCCCGGCCGCCGCGGCGCCAGCAGCAGCAGCAGCAGCAGCCGCGTCCGCACCGCCTCCCGCCGCGCCGCCGCTGGCCGCGAGCCTGCCGCCCTCGCGCGCCGGGCAACCCTCGGCACGCCTCGCCTTCGCCGCGGACAGCGCCGATCCTCCCGCCGACCTGCGCAACGAGATGCGCGACCTGGTCGAGCAGCTGCGCCGCGCGCCGGACGGACGCCTTCGGATCGAGGGCTTCGCCGCGGGCGAGGATGCCAACCGCTCGCGGCGCCTCAGCCTCAGCCGCGCGCTCGCCATCCGCGCCTACCTGATCGACCAGGGCCTTGCCTCCACGCGCATGGACGTCTTCGCGCGTGGCAACCAGCCAGAGGATGGCCCGGCCGACCGCGTCGACGTGACGCTCGTCCGGCGCTGAGGGCGGCGCGACCATGACGCGGCCCGTCCGCTACCTGCTGCGCATGGCGATGTTCCTCGCCGTGGTCGGCGCCGTCGCGGTCTTCCTGCACGCCCAGCTGGTGCAGGCATTCAGCAACGCGCCGATCCTGAACTCGATCATCGTCGCGGTGCTCTTCCTCGGCGTGGTGGAGAACATCCGCCAGGTGCTGATCCTCTACCCCGAGGTCGCCTGGATACGCGGCTTCCAGGCCGAGGTGCACATCCCCGGCTCGACGCTGCGCCGCATCAGGCTGCTGGCGCCGATGGTCGCGATGCTCGGCGAGCGGCGCAGCGGCCGGCTGCAGCTCTCGGCCACCGCCACGCGCGCCGTGCTCGACGGCATCTCCTCGCGGCTCGAGGAATCACGCGACCTTTCGCGCTACCTCGTCGGGCTGCTGATCTTCCTAGGCCTGCTCGGCACGTTCTGGGGCCTGCTGGAGACGGTGAGCGCCGTCTCCGGCGTCATCGCGAGCCTCAGCGGGTCGACCGACGTCTCGGCGCTCTTCAACGACCTGCAGGCGGGGCTGAAGGCGCCGCTCTCGGGCATGGGCACGGCCTTCGGCACGTCGCTCTTCGGCCTCGCCGGGTCGCTGGTCGTGGGCTTCCTCGACCTGCAGTCGGGCCAGGCGCAGAACCGCTTCTACAACGAACTCGAGGAGTGGCTGTCCGGCGTCACGCGCCTGGGCGGCGGTGGCCCGGTCGGCGACGGCGACCAGTCCGTGCCGGCCTACATCCAGGCGCTGCTCGAGCAGACCGCCGACAACCTGGAGAACTTCCAGCGCACCGTGCAGCAGGCCGAGCAGGGCCGGCAGGGCGCCAACGCGGCCCTGCTCACGCTGGGCGAGCGGATGACCCAGCTGACGGAGGAGATGCGCGCGGAGCGCGACGTCGTCGCCAGGCTCGCCGAGGCCCAGCTCGAGCTGCGGCCCGCGCTGCAGCGCTTCGCCGACGCCGCGTCGCGCGGAGGTGCCGGTGGCGGCGACGAGGCGCTGCGCGCCTCGCTGCGAGGGATCGAGTCGCTGCTCGCGCGCCTTCTCGAGGAGAACCAGGCCGGCCGCGCGCAGTTCACGCAGGATGTCCGCAACGAGTTCCGACTCCTCGCGCGCACGATCGCCGCGCTCGCCGACGACCAGCGCTGAGCGCGGGCCACGGCCGTGAGCGCGCAGACCCGTCGCCGACGCCGCCACGGCCTCGACATCTGGCCGGGCTTCGTCGACGCGCTCGCGACGCTCGTGATGGTCATCGTCTTCGTGCTGATGATCTTCACGCTGTTCCAGTTCCACCTGAAGGACATGATCAGCGGGCGCGACCAGGCGCTCGACCGCCTGTCGCTGCGGATCGGCGAGCTCGCCGACCAGCTCGCCATCGAGCGTCGCGCCGCGGCAGGGCTGCGCGAGCAGGCCGACGCGCTCGCGGGCGCGCTCGCGACCGAGCGACGCGCCGGCGCCAGCCTGCGCGACCAGGTCAACGCGCTTTCCGGCCAGCTCGCGGACACGACGTCGATCCGCGACCGGCTGCAGTCGGAGCTCGCCATCGCCGAGGGCCGCCTCCGCGAAGCCGCCGGCGCGCTCGACGCGGCGCGCGGCCGGGCGGAGCAGCTCGCGGCCACCCTGTCGGGGCGGGACGCGGAGGCACGCGACCTGTCGGCTCGGCTGCAGGGCGCGGAAGGCCGCGCCAGGGCGGCCGAGGCCGACGCGGCGCTGACGCGCGCGCAGCTCGCCGACCTGCTCGGCCAGCTTGCCGCGACCGCGACGCGCGCGCGCGAGGGCGAGGCGCGCGGCGCCGCGAGCGCCGAGCAGGCGGCCGCGCTCGGGCAGAGGCTCGAGCAGGCGGAGGCGCGCCTGCGCGAGGCCGAGGGCAAGGTCGTGCTGGGCGAGCGCGAGGCCGCCGAGCTCGCGCGGCGCCTTGCCGCCAGCGAGCAGCGCGCGCAGCAGGCCGACGCGCGCCTTGCCGACGCCGTCCGCAGCGTCGCGGCCGACCGCGAGAAGATCGAGGTGCAGCTGCGCGAGCTCGACGCGCTCCGCCGGAACATCGAGACACTGACGATCCTGCGCGACCAGCTCGAGCGCGACCTCGCCGCGCGCAGCACGGATTTGCGCGGCGCCGGCGAGGCGCTCGAGGCAGAGCGCCGGCTCTCGGCCGACGCCCAGTTCCGCGTCGACATGCTCACGCGCCAGCTTGCCGAGCTGCGCTCGCAGCTCGGCCGGCTCGAGGTCGCGCTCGACGCGTCGGAGGCGAAGTCGCGCGACCAGCAGGTGCAGATCGTCGACCTCGGTCGGCGCCTGAACCTTGCGCTGGCCAGCAAGGTCGAGGAACTGGCGCGCTATCGCTCCGAGTTCTTCGGGCGGCTGCGCGAGGTGCTCGGCGAGCGCGGCGACGTCCGCGTCGTCGGCGACCGCTTCATCTTCGAGACCGAGGTCCTGTTCCAGTCCGCCTCCGCGACTCTCGAGCCCGAGGGCCGGCGCCAGATCGAGGGCGTGGCCGCGGCGCTGACGGAGATTGCCGCGCGCATCCCCGCGGAGGTGAACTGGATCCTCCAGGTCGAGGGCCATACCGACCGCCGGCCGATCGCGCGCAGCTTCGCCTCGAACTGGGAGCTTTCGCATGCGCGCGCCATGTCGGTCGTGCGCGCGATGATCGCGGGCGGCGTCCCGGCCGAGCGCCTTGGCGCCGCCGGCTATGCCGAGTTCCAGCCCGTCGACCCGCGCGACGACGAGGGCGCCTATCGCCGCAACCGCAGGATCGAGCTGCGGCTCACGTCGCGCTGAGGCTCAGCCGGCCGCGCCGGCGCCCTCGCCGATGAACTGCAGCTGCGCCAGGCGCGCGTAGAGGCCGCCCGCGCGCTGTAGCTCGTCGTGGCGGCCCTGCTCGACAAGCCTTCCCGCCTCGAGCACCAGGATCCGGTCGGCGCGCCGACCGGATCCTGG
>CANMWW010000406.1 GCA_947500965.1 Alphaproteobacteria bacterium | reverse complement strand
TGCGCGCATGCAGGTCCGCGTGGACGTAGCAGGCGAGGTAGAAGAGCAGCGTCGGGATGATCGCGGCGATCGCGATGTCCGTGTACGGGATGCCGAGGATCTCGGCCATGATGAAGGCGCCCGCGCCCATCACCGGTGGCGTGATCTGCCCGCCCGTCGATGACGTCGCCTCGACCGCCGCCGCCGTGGAGCGGTCGTAGCCGACCCGGCGCATCATCGGGATGGTGATCATCCCCGAGGCGACGACGTTGCCCACCGCGCTGCCGCTGATCGTGCCGAAGAGGACGCCGGAGAGCACCGCGACCTTCGCGGGGCCGCCGCGCGCCCAGCCGACCAGCGCGATCGACAGGTCGTTGAAGAACTCGCCGGCCCTGGAGGCGTTGAGGAAGCAGGCGAAGGCGACGAAGAGGATGATGTAGGTGGCCGAGACGTCCGTCGTGATCCCGTGCACGCCCTGCATCGAGTAGATGTAGGTGAAGAAGGTGTCGGCCGGGATGCCGTTGTGGTGGAGCACGCCGGGCATCCACGGGCCCGCGAAGGCGTAGAGGATGAACACGGTCGCGAGGATCGGCAGGGCGAGGCCCGCGGAGCGGCGCGTGAGCTCCAGCACCATCGCGGTGCCCGCCGCGGCCACGAGGAAGTCGGTGCCGGTCGGCAGGACGCCCGCGCGGAAGAGCAGGTCGTCGAGGTTGACGGCGATGTACGCGAAGACGCCCACGCTCGCCGCGACCAGGACCCAGTCGTACCAAGGCACCGCCGCGCGCGCGCCGCGCGTCGCGGCGTAGATGGCGAAGCCGACGACCGAACCCATCGAGACATGGAAGGCCCTGAACACCCAGGGATCGATCGGGTGGACGTTCAGCACGACGAGGTGGAAGACGACATAGGCCGCGCCGAACCACGCGACGGCGTGGCCGACCGGCCCGGCGAGATCGCGCCTGAGCCCGCCGAACTCGATCTCGAGCGCCCGGTCGGCGGCCTCGGCGGAGATGGTCTCCGCCGAGGCGGCGGGCTTGCCCCTGGTGTCGCTCATCGTCGCCCGCCCCGTCCGGTCGCGTCGGCGCGCGGGGCGATCAGCCCCGCAGCTCCGGCGGGATCCTGATGCCCTTCTCCTCGAAGTAGCGCACGGCGCCGGGATGGAACGGCAGGAAGGTGTTCTTGGTCACGTTCTCCGGCAGCGTCTCCTTGGCCGCGGCGTGGCCCTGGACCATGCGGGGGTTGTTCTCCATCACGGCCTTGACGATGCCGTAGACGAGGTCCGCCGAGACGTCCTTGTGCGCGATGGCGAAGTTGAACACGCCGACGGTCTTCTGGTCCTCGGCCAGCGTGCGGTAGGTCCCCTTCGGGATCACGGCATCCGAGAGCTCCGGCATCTTCTGCTTCAGCGTGGCGATCTGCTCCGGCGTGAAGGTGAAGAAGGTGACGGGGTTCGACGCCTCGGCCTCCGAGAAGGCCGGGAAGGGCAGGCCCGCGGCGAAGCCGAAGGAGTCGACGAGCCCGTCGCCCAGCTGCGAGGTCATGTCGCTCGCGCCGCCGTTGCGGATCGCGGAGACCTTGATGCCCAGCGCGTCCATCATCAGCGGCAGGTAGGTGCCGGGCGTGCCGGCGCGCGGGCCGACGCCGAGGCTCTTCCCGGCGAGGTCGGACACCGACTTGATGCCGCTCTTCTGCAGCGCCACGAAGTGGAACATCGTGTCGTACATCGGGAACATGGCGCGGATGCTGTTGAACTTGCGGCCCTGCGTCCACGCGCCCTCGCCGCGCCAGCCCTGCAGCGCCACGCCCATCGTCGTCATGCCGAGGTCGATCTGCCGCGTCTCGGTGAGGATGATGTTGTGGTTGGGGCCGTCGGTCTGGCGCGTGTTGATGGGGACCTTGATCGCGTCGGAGGCGAGGTTCGCCCAGACCTGCCCGTAGACGAAGAACACGCCGCCGACCGAGGCCGTGCCGAGCGTGAGCGAGCGTGGCGTCTGCGCCGCCGCGGGCGCCGCCGCGAGCACGGCGCCGAGCGCGATCGCGCAGATCCCCTTGATCATCGAATGCATGCGTTCCTCCGCTGTCGATACGGCACCGCTTCCAGGCGGCACCCTTCTGGTTCGAAGGTAGAGGCGCCGCGGCGGCCTGTCCATCGCCGGGGCGCGCCGGCCTCGCCATGGGCGGCGGCACTCTTTATATGTCGGTCTCCATGAAGCCCCTCGCGCTCACCATGGGCGAACCCGCCGGGATCGGCGCCGAGATCGCCGCCGGCGCATGGCGCCTGCTGCGCGACGGCGGACCGTGCTTCGTGCTGCTCGACGACGCGCGCCGCGACTTCGGCGTGCCGGTGCGGCGCGTCGATGCCCCCGAGGAGGCGCCGGGCGCCTTCGCCGACGCGATGCCCGTCCTGCATCGCCCGCTCGCCGTGCAGCCGGTCCCCGGCAGGCCCGACGTCGCCAACGCGCCGCAGGTGATCGCCGCGATCGAGGAGGCCGTCGCCCTCGCGCGCGCGGGGCGCGTCGGCGCCGTCGTGACCAACCCGATCCAGAAATCCGTCCTTGCCGCCGCCGGCTTCCCGCATCCCGGCCACACCGAGTTCCTCGGCGTGCTCGCCGGCACGGGCGTGCCGCCGGTGATGATGCTCGCCTGCCCGGGGCTGCGCGTCGTGCCGGTCACGGTCCACGAGCCGCTCGCGCGCGCCATCGCGCGGCTGCGACCGGCGGACATCGTCGCCACCTCGCGCATCGTCGCCGCCGCGCTGCGCACGCAGTTCGGCGTCGCGCGGCCGCGCCTGGCCGTCGCCGGGCTGAACCCGCATGCGGGCGAGGACGGCACGATGGGGCGCGAGGACATCGAGGTCGTCGCGCCGGCCGTCGCCACGCTGCGCGCGGAGGGGATCGACGCGCGCGGCCCGCTGCCGCCCGACACGATGTTCACGGCGCTCGCGCGGCCGACCTACGACGCCGCGATCTGCCTCTACCACGACCAGGCGCTGATCCCGATCAAGACGCTCGACATGGCGGGCGGCGTGAACGTCACGCTTGGCCTGTCGATCCTGCGCACGAGCCCGGACCACGGCACCGCGCTCGACATCGCGGGCAAGGGGCGCGCCGATCCCTCCTCGCTCGTCGCGGCGCTGCGCCTCGCGGCTGAACTCTCGGACAGGAAGGCCCCCGCATGAACGCGCTCGACCTCTCGGTCAACGTCGACCACGTCGCCACGCTGCGCAACGCGCGCGGCGGCGCCTTCCCGTGCCCCGTCGAGGCCGCGCGCGTCGCGATCGCGTCGGGCGCGCAGGGCATCACGGTCCACCTGCGCGAGGATCGCCGCCACATCCGCGACCGCGACGTCGAGCGCATCCGCGCCGAGATCGCCGCGCCGATGAACTTCGAGATGGCGGCGACCGAGGAGATGGTCGCCATCGCCGAGCGGCTGCGGCCGCCGGCCTGCTGCATCGTGCCGGAGAAGCGCGCGGAACTGACGACCGAGGGCGGCCTCGACCTGCTGCGGCCCTCGGCGTTCCTGCCCTCGGC
>CANMWW010000405.1 GCA_947500965.1 Alphaproteobacteria bacterium | reverse complement strand
GATGCGGACCACCGCGCCCGCCGGCGTGGACGCCCTCGCCGCGGCAGGCATGGCGAACAGCGCGGCGGCCAAGGCCGCGCCGACCTCGCGACCGAGCCTGTTCGAGCGCGTGACCGGCATCGGCAGGTCGGCGAAGCCGGCCGCGAAGGCATCCACCGCGGCGGCCGCGTCGGCCGCCCAGAAGGCGGAGCCGCAGATCTCGGCCCCGGCAGCCGCCCCCGCGCGCCAGTCCCCGGCGCCCGCGGCCGCACCGCAGCCCCGCCTCAGCGGCCTCGAGGGCCAGGCGCCGGCCACGGCAGCCGGTGGCCAGGAGGACCTGCTCGACATCCCGGCCTTCCTGCGCCGGCAGGCCAACTGAGCGACGCGCAGGGGCGCTGCACTGCAACAAAGCGAAACAACAAGTGAATTGAGGCGGCCCGGGAACGCGAACTATCCAAGTTCCCGGGCCGTTTTCATGTGGCGTCCGGCAACCCTTCCCGATCGGAGACCCGCTTGAGGAACAACCAGCGCCCCGCGACCCAGGTCGCCCGCCAGAAGACCCTCAAGACGGAGATCAGCTGCGTCGGGACCGGCCTTCATTCGGGCTCCAAGACGCGCATGACCCTGCGTCCGGCCGAGGCCGGCACCGGGATCGTCTTCAGGCGCACCGACATCGCCGGCAGCGGCGCCATCCCGGCGAACTGGGCCAACGTCGTCGACACCCGCCTGTGCTCGCGCCTCGCCAACGCCGAGGGTGCCAGCGTGGCCACGGTCGAGCACCTGATGTCGGCCCTCGCCGGGCTCCAGGTCGACAACTGCGTCATCGAGATCGACGGGCCGGAAGTGCCGGCCATGGACGGCAGCGCAAGCCCCTTCGTCTTCCTGCTCGACTGCGCCGGGATCGAGGAGCAGGCCGCGCCGCGCCGGGCGATCGAGGTCCTCGAGCCCGTCAGCGTGGGTGGCGACGGAAAGAAGGTCGTGCTCGAGCCGGCCACCGGCTTCCGCCTGTCCTGCATGATCGACTTCCCCTCCGCGGCGATCGCCCGGCAGTCGATCGATTTCGCGCTCGACGCGGCCGCCTTCCGCGAGGAAGTGTCCCGCGCCAGGACCTTCGGCTTCGCCCGCGAGGTGGAGCAGCTGCGCGCGGCGGGCCTCGCCCGCGGCGGCAGCCTCGACAACGCCGTGGTCGTCGACGGCGACCGCGTGCTGAACCGGGAGGGCCTGCGCTTCCCCGACGAGTTCGTGCGCCACAAGCTGCTCGACGCGATCGGGGACTTCTACCTCGCCGGCGCGCCCATGCTCTGCCATGTCCGCGCCGAGCGCGGCGGCCACGAGCTGAACAACGCGGCGCTGCGGGCGCTCTTCGCCCGGCCCTCGTCCTGGCGCATGACCGACCTGGCCGAGGACATGACGGCGATCACCGCCTCGGGGCGCCGGGCGGCGGGCTGACCCGCCCGACGCCGTCGTCGGCCGCGCAAGCGCCCGTGGCCGGGCGCGCCGAAGCGCTGTATAAGGCGCGCGAGATGAGTCGCGTCGCTACTCCCCTGCGAACCCTCGCCTTCGTCCTTGTCCTGGGTGGCCTTGCCGCCTGCGGTCCGAAGGAGAAGGAGGAGTATGTCGAGCGCCCCGTGGAGCAGCTCTACAACGAGGGCGTCGATGCCCTCGCCACGGAGCGCTACGCCACCGCCGCGCGCGCGTTCGACGAGGTCGAGCGCCAGCACCCGTACTCGACCTGGGCGACCAAGGCCCAGCTCATGGCGGCCTACGCCCACTACCAGAACAACAAGTACGACGACGCGATCGTCGCCGTGGACCGGTTCATCCAGCTGAACCCGTCGAACCGCGACGTCGGCTATGCCTACTACCTCAAGGCGATCAGCTACTACGAGCAGATCACCGACGTGCAGCGCGACGCTCGGATGACCGAGCTCGCCATGGGCGCGCTCGAGGAGGTCGTTCGGCGCTTCCCGGACACGCCCTTCGCGCGCGACGCGCGCCTGAAGATCGACCTGACCAACGACCATCTCGCGGGCAAGGAGATGGAGGTCGGCCGCTTCTACATGCGCCGTGGCCAGTATGTCGGGGCGATCAACCGCTTCAAGATGGTCATCGACCGGTTCCAGACGACGAGCCACGTGCCCGAGGCGCTGCACCGCCTGGTCGAGGCCTATACGGCGCTCGGGCTCGCCGGCGAGGCGGAGAAGGCCGCCGCGATCCTCGGCCACAACTACCCCGGCTCCGACTGGTACCAGGACAGCTATGGCCTCGTGACCACGGGCCGGACGGCCGAGGCCGCCCAGCCCGGCGTGGCGCGGCGACTGCTGCGCAGCCTGAACCCGTTCTGAGCGCGCCCGGCCATGCGCCCGGGGTGCGGACCCGGGCGGCGCGGCCGTGCTAGAAACGGGATGCTCCTTCCGCCAGGGGACGCGCGCGCCGCCCATGCTCTCCAGCCTCTCGATCCGTGACGTCGTGCTCATCGACAAGCTCGACCTCGCCTTCGAGGCGGGCATCGTGACGCTCACCGGCGAGACGGGCGCCGGCAAGTCGATCCTGCTCGACGCGCTTGGCCTCGCCCTCGGCGCGCGCGCCGACGCCTCGATGGTGCGCGCGGGCGCGGAGCGCGCCAGCGTCACGGCCGTCTTCGACGTCCCGCCGGACCATCCCGCCCGCGCGATCGCGGCCGAGCAGGGGCTCGACGCGGAGGGAGAGCTCATCCTGCGCCGCGTCATCGGGCCGGACGGGCGCAGCCGCGCCTTCGTCAACGACCAGCCCGGGTCGGTGGGGCTCCTCCGCGCGCTCGGCGCGACGCTGGTCGAGATCCACGGGCAGTTCGAGACGCAGGGCCTGCTCGACGCCGCCACGCATCGCGCGGCGCTCGACGCATTCCGCGGCCTCGGCGCGCTCGCCGCCGAGACGGCGCGGATGCACGCGGCATGGCGCGAGGCCGCCGCCGCCGCGGCCTCTGCGCGCGACGAGCTCGCGCGCGCGACGGGCGACGCCGACTTCCTGCGCCATGTCGTGGCCGAGCTGGACGCGCTCGCGCCCCGGCCGGGCGAGGAGCGCGAGCTCGCGGATCGCCGCGCGCTGCTGGCGAGCGGCGAGAAGCTCGCCGAGGCGCTGCGCGCGGCGCTCGACGACCTGTCGGCGCAGAAGGGCGTGGAGGGCGCGCTGCGTTCGGCGCGCCGCCAGCTCGAGCGGCTGGCGCCGCGCATGGAAGGCCGCCTCGACGCCGCGATCGCCGCGCTCGACCGCGCCGCCGCGGAGGCCGCCGACGCGGTCGCCGAGGTGGAGGGCCTGGCGCGCGGCATCGAGCTGGACCCGGCCGCGCTGGAGCGCGTGGAGGAGAGGCTCTTCGCGCTCAAGGCCGCGGCGCGCAAGCACCGCGTCGAGGTGGACGCGCTCGACGAGACGCGCGCGCGCTTCGCGGCGCGGCTGGCCGCGATCGACGAGGGCGATGGCAGGCTCGTCGCCCTCGATGCCGCGGCGTCCAGGGCGCGCGCGGCCTATGCGGAATGCGCGGGCAGGCTCGGCGCCGCCCGCG
>CANMWW010000404.1 GCA_947500965.1 Alphaproteobacteria bacterium | reverse complement strand
CGTCCGACGCCGCGTGCTCCGCACTCCGCGCTGCTTCATGGCTCCTCCCGGGGGCGGCCCCGGCCGCCAGCGCAATCACGTCATCGCGCGGCGCCCGCGTCATTGACGCCGCGCAAGCGCTGGTCCTAGGAAGGCCGGGGCGAGCACGCTGGAGGAGACGACGTGGCAGCCGGACGCAACGAGCCCGACGTCGCGCAGTCGGAGAGCGACACCAACGACACCGACCGGCGCGCGGCCTGGCAGGCGCGCAGCCTAGACGCGGCGACGCGCGCGCTGCTCGAGCGCGACGCGCGGCATTTCCTGCGCCAGTCCGTCTCGACGCCCTGCCTCAACGCGATCGCGCGTGCCGAGGGGATCTGGATCGAGGACGTGGCGGGGCGCCGCTACATGGACTTCCACGGCAACAACGTCCACCACATCGGCTATGGCCATCCGCGCCTGAAGAAGGCGATCGCCGACCAGATGGACGCCCTGCCCTTCGCGCCGCGGCGCTATGCCTGCGACGTCGCGGCGGAGCTGGCGGAGAAGATCGCGGCGATCGCGCCCGGCGGCCTGTCGCGGCTGCTGCTGACGACGGGCGGCTCGGACGCGGTCGAGGTCGCGGTGAAGATCGCGCGCGCCGCCACCGGGCGGCACAAGACGATCTCGTTCTGGGATGCCTTCCACGGCGCGGGCTTCGGCGCCGCGGCGCTGTCGGGCGAGGCGCTGTTCCGCTCCGGCCCGGCCGCGCCGCTCGTCGCGGGCGCCGAGCATGTCGCGCCCTTCGCCTGCTATCGCTGCCCCTATGGCTACGAGGTCGACGAGGCGGGCAGGCCGCGCGTCGACATCTGCAAGGTGCAGTGCGCGCGCATGGTCGAATACGTGCTGTCGCGCGAGGGCGACGTCGCCGCCGTGGTGGCGGAGCCGGCGCGCGCGGTGCCCTACCTGCCGCCGCCTGGCTTCTGGCGCATCGTGCGCGAGGCCTGCGACCGGCACGGCGCGCTGCTCGTCTTCGACGAGATCCCGACCGGCCTCGGCAAGACCGGGCGCATGTTCGCCTGCGAGCATGACGGCGTCGTCCCCGACATCCTCGTCATGGGCAAGGCGCTGGGCGGCGGCATCATCCCGGTCGCGGCGGCGGTCGCGCGGCCGGAGCTCGACGTGGGCGGCAAGTGGGCCTTCGGCCACTACACCCACGAGAAGAACCCCGTCAGCGCGCGCGCCGCGCTGACGACGATCCAGGTCATCGAGGACGAGGGCCTGGTCGAGAACGCGGCCAGCGTCGGCGCCGCCGCGCTGGAGCGCCTCGCGGAGATGCGCGCGCGCCATCGCTGGATCGGCGACGTGCGCGGGCGCGGGCTGCTGATCGGGATCGAGCTGGTGCGCAGCCGCGAGGGCAAGGAGCCCGATGGCGACCTCGCCGAGGCGACGCTCTATGCCTGCCTCGACCGCGGCGTATCGCTCAAGACGACGATGGGCAACGTGGTGACGCTGACGCCGCCGCTGACGACGACGCGCGCCGAGATGGACGACGCGCTCGACCGCATCGAGGCCGCGATGGTCGCGGCCGCCGCGTCGCTCGGCCGCTGAGTCCCCGCCGCTGGGCCCGCGCCGGGCGCTCAGCCCGGCAGGACCATCTCGTGCAGCAGCAGGTCGCGCCGCGCGCCCGGCTCGTCGACCGGCTCGTAGCCGACGAAGGACTGGTCGGTCTTCGGCATGGCGACCAGCGTGTTGGGCGCGTAGGGGATGACCGTCACGCGCTCGAAGCGCGTGCGCGGATGCTCGATGCCGCCGCCGCAGGAGAAGCCCTGCTCGTTGGGCACGTAGAGCGACAGGCCGAGGTCGCCGCGCGAGGCGTCGGGGGCGAGCTGGATCGCGCTCGTGACGACGACCGGGGCGCCGCCCGTGGATGGGCCGCGCGACATGCCGGCGTCGTCGCGCGCCAGCGTCGCCTCGGCGCGCAGCGAGATGCTGGAGCCCGGCGCGTCGAGGCCGAAGCGCGCGCTGATCACGTCGTAGAACCGCGCCATGATCCAGGCGCCGACATCCTCGTGCGTCATCGCCGCGAGCATGTCGGTCCAGAAGGCGCGCGCCGGGTCGGACTGCATGAGCTGCACGCCGGGCTCGGGGATGAAGGTCCTGCGGCCGGCGCCGCCGAAGCCCAGGTAGGCGTCGTCGGCGGGCAGCATCGCGAGCGCGTGGCGATGGAAGCCCGGGGGCAGGATCTCGGTCACGACCATGTGCGGGAACGGATAGGACAGCACCGTCGCGTTCGCGATCCGGTACATCATGTGCCGCCTGGCTTCGGTGAACATCTTGGCGCTCCCGGGGCGTCTTCCCGCAAGCGCCGCGGGAGGGGGTTTCAGGATTTATTGACCTTAACGCGGGCGGGTTTACGAAAGATTATCGCGCCCAGCGCCGCGTTCGCGCGCGCCAACGGGCGATGGAGGCCATGGCATGGACAAGGACATCGGACGGCGGCTCGACGCGGTGCTGCATCGCATCCCGCGGGCCTATCCCGGGCCGGGCGGCGCGATCGCGGTGCTGCGCCGCGGGGAGGTGCTCGCGCGCCATGCCTGGGGCTACGCCAACGCCGAGCGGCGCATCGCGTTCACGCCGCGCACGCTCTTCCGCGTCTGCTCGATCACCAAGCAGTTCATGTGCGCGACGCTGCTCGCCGAATGCCCGGACATCGAGGCGCTGGCGCCGCTGCTGCGCGCGCGGCTGCCCGGGCTCGACGGCAAGCTGCCGTCGATCGCGCATCTCGCGCACAACCAGTCGGGCCTGCGCGACTACTGGGCGCTCGCGATGCTGCTGGGCGCCGGCGCGGAGGATCCCTTCGGCGAGCGCGAGGCGCGCGCCACCATCGCCGCGACGCGCGCGCTGCACTTCGCGCCGGGCACGCGCTATTCCTACTGCAACCAGAATTTCCGCCTGCTCGGCGACCTGCTGGAGGAGCGCAGCGGCCGCTCGCTCGCGGAACTGATGCGCGCGCGCGTGCTCGGTCCCGCCGGCATGGACGGCGCCTTCCTCGCCGCCGACACCTCTTCCATGCCAGACGGCACGGAAGGCTACGAGGGCTCGCATGCGCTCGGCTTCCGCCCGGCGGTCAACCGCATCCTGTGGACGGGCGATGCCGGGCTGGGCGCCAGCCTCGACGACATGATCGCGTGGGAGAAGTCCATCGACGCGACGCGCGACGACGGCGCCTCGATCTACTCGCGGCTCTCGCGCCCCGTGGCCTTCGCCGATGGCGCGCCGGCGGCCTATGGCTTCGGCCTCGACCGCACGCCCGAGTTCGGCCACGCGCTGACGCAGCATGGCGGCGCGCTGCGCGGCTGGCGCAGCCACCGCGTCCATTGCGCGGCGGAGCGCGTCTCGGTCGTCGTGCTGTTCAACCACTCCGCCGACGCGCAGGCCGCGGCGCACGAGGCGCTGGGCGCCGTGCTCGGCCGCGCGAAGGCGGCGCCGGACGCGAAGCTGCCCCATCCCGACTGGCAAGCGACATGGCGCGAGCCGCAGACGGGGCTCTGCGCGCGGGT
>CANMWW010000403.1 GCA_947500965.1 Alphaproteobacteria bacterium | reverse complement strand
TATCGCGACCGCGGCCTCGTCGTGCTCGGCGTGCCGTCGAACGACTTCGGCCAGCAGGAGCCGGGCAAGGCCGCGGAGATCCGCCAGTTCTGCGAGACCTTCGACGTCTCCTTCCCCCTCGCCGACAAGCAGGTCGTGGTCGGCGCCGCGGCGCATCCCTTCTATCGCTGGGTCGCGGCCGAGCTCGGCGAGGCCGGCGCGCCGCGCTGGAACTTCCACAAGTACCTCGTCGCGCCGGACGGCACGCTGGCCGGCGCATGGCCCAGCCGGGTGAAGCCCGACGCGCGCGAGATCGTCTCCGCCGTCGAGGGGCTGCTCGCGAAGTCCTGAGGGCGCGGCCTCGCGCATTGTCGCGCGCCGTGCGCCCGCCCTAGACTTCCCGCCCTTCGACGGAGGAGACGGGATGCTGGCAAGGCGGGCGATTGTGGCGGCGGGCACGGCCGCGGTGGCGATGGCGGCGACGCGCGCCCCAGCGCAGGCCCAGGTCACGCAGCCCCAGGGCGCGCAGGCCCAGGGTGCCGGTGCACAGGGCGCGGGGACGCAGGGTGGCGCGGCGCGCGCTGGCGCATCGGGCGCGCAGCCCGGCGGCGACGCCTCGCCGCGGCCGCGCGCGGGCGACGCGCTCCTCGTCGTCGACGTGCAGAACGACTTCATGCCCGGCGGCGCGCTCGCCGTGCCGCGCGGCGACGAGGTCGTGCCGGTGATCAACCGCCTCGCGCCGGCCTTCCGCCTCGCGGTGCTGACGCAGGACTGGCACGTGCCGGGCCATTCCTCCTTCGCCTCGTCGCATCCCGACCGCAAGCCCTTCGACGTGCTGAAGCTCGCCTACGGGAACCAGGTGCTCTGGCCCGACCATTGCGTGCAGGGCACCGAGGGCGCGGCGCTGCATCGCGACCTTTCCGTGCCGCATGCGCAGCTCGTGATCCGCAAGGGCTACAACCGCGACGTCGATTCCTACTCGGCCTTCATCGAGGCCGACCGCAAGACGCGCACCGGGCTCGACGCCTGGCTGAAGGCCAAGGGCGTGAGGCGCGTCTTCTGCTGCGGCCTCGCCACCGATTTCTGCGTCGCCTGGACGGCGCTCGACGCGCGCAGGCTCGGCTTCGAGGCGATCGTGGTCGAGGATGCCTGCCGCGCCATCGACCTCGACGGCTCGCTCGCGCGCGCCTGGGACGCGATGGCGAAGGCCGGGGTCGGGCGCGTGCGCGCCGCGGCGATCGCGTGAGCGCCGCCATGTCCAGCCTTCCCGATCCTTCCCGCCTGCTGCGCCTCGACGGCGAGGTCGCCATCGTCACCGGCGGCGCGCGCGGCATCGGCGCCGCCACCGCCGAGCTGATGGCCGCCGCCGGCGCCATCGTCGTGGTCGCGGACCGCGACGAGGCCGAGGCCGCCGCCCTCGCCGCGACCATCGCCGCGCGCGGCCACGCGGCGCGCGCCGTCGCGATCGACGTGACCGACGAGGCCTCCGTGGCCGCGGCCTTCGCCGCCGCGCGCGAACGCCATGGCCGGCTCGACGTCCTCGTCAACAACGCCGGCATCGCGCTGCGCCGGCCGACGGCCGAGCTCTCGCGCGCCGACTGGGACAAGGTCGTCGCGGTGAACCTCACCGGCGTCTTCCTCTGCGCCCAGGCCGCGGCGCGGATCATGATCGCCGACGCGCGCGCGGGGCGCATCGTCAACACAGCTTCGATCATGGGCCTGTCGGGTGGCGGGCTCTACCCGAACATCTCCTACCAGGCGACCAAGGGTGCGGTGGTGAACCTCACCCGCGCGCTCGCCGTCGAATGGGCGGGCCACGGGATCCGCGTCAACGCGGTGGCGCCGACCTGGGTGCGCACGGAGCTGACGAAGGCGCTGTTCGAGACGCCCGAGCTGCTCGCGCGCATGCAGGCGGTGAGCCCGCTCGGCCGCTTCCCCGGGCCCGCGGACGTCGCGTCGGCGATGCTGTTCCTGGCGAGCGGCGCGTCGTCCTTCGTCACCGGCCACGTGCTTGCCGTCGACAGCGGCTTCCTCGCGCAGTAGCGGCGCTCAGGCCGCGAGCGGCAGGGCGTACTCGGCCTCGGCCACGTAGCTGGGCCCGCCGGAATGGCGCAGGCTCGAGAAGAGCGTGAAGTGCCCGACGCGAAAGGGCCCGGCGCGGAACAGCGCGTTGTGCGCGAGGAAGGCCTGCGCGCGCAGGACGGACGCGCCGCCGCAGCGCGCCAGCGTCACGTGCGGCCGCCAGCGCCGCTCCTCCGGCGGGAAGCCCATGCGCACCAGCGCGGAATCCACGTTGCGGCGCAGCTGCGCGAGCGGCTCGCTCCTGTCGACGCCCGCCCAGAGCGCGCGCAGCTCGTCCCCGGTGGAGAAATGCCCGACGCCATGCAGCGACAGGTCGAAGCCGGGCGCGCGCACGCGCATGAGCGCGTCATGCGCGTCCTCGGCGTCGGCCTCGGTCACGTCGCCGATGAAGCGCAGCGTCAGGTGCATGCTCTCCGGCGCGACCCAGTCGGCGCCCGGCACGCCGCCGCAGAGGCCGGCGAGCGCGTGGCGGACATCCTCGGGAAGCTCGAGCCCGACGAAAAGACGGATCATCCGGCCCCTCCATGCGCGCGACGCGCGAGCGTCCCGCGATTCGACCACCGCGGCAAGGCTTGCGCGCGGACGCGCGAGGCGCGAAACCTGACGGCGAGATGAGCCTTCCCGATTTCCGTTCCGCGACGTTCCTGCGAAGCCACATCGCGTGGATGACGTCCTTCCTGCACCCGCGCTGCATCGACCCGCGCGGCGGCTTCTTCCACTACTACGGCCTCGACGGCACGCCCTTCGACCGCGACCGCCGCTCGCTGGTGAGCTCGGCGCGCATGGTCGTGAGCCTGGCGATGGCCGCGCGCGCGCTCGGCACCGACGCCTACGACGCGGCGATCCGCCACGGCCTGTCCTTCCTGCGCGCGGCGCATCGCGACCCGGCGACCGGCGGCCATGCCTGGCAGCTCGCCTGGCGCGACGGCGCCTGGCGCGCCAGCGATCCCGCGAACCAGTGCTATGGCCACGTGCATGTCGTCCTCGCCCACGCGCACGCGCTGGCGGCGGGGTTCGGCGAGGCGCGCGCCTGGCTCGAGGAGACCTTCGAGACGATGGAGCGCCATCTCTGGGAGCCGGCGCATTCGCTCTACGCGGACGTCGCCTCGCCCGACTGGTCGTCGATCGATCCCTATCGCGGCCAGAACGCCAACATGCATGGCTGCGAGGCCATGCTCGCCGCGCACGCGGCGACGGGCGAGGCGCGCTACCTCGACCGCGCCGCGGCGATCGCGCACGCGACCTGCGTGCGCCAGGCCGCGCTGGCGGGCGGGCTCGTGTGGGAGCACTACCACGCCGACTGGTCGCCGGACTGGGACTACGCGCGCGGCGACTTCTCCAACAGCTACCGGCCCTGGGGCTTCCAGCCGGGCCACCAGGCGGAATGGGCGAAGCTGCTCGTGCTGCTGCACGCGCGCCGGCCGGAGGGCTGGATGCTGCCGCGCGCGCGCGCGCTCTTCG
>CANMWW010000402.1 GCA_947500965.1 Alphaproteobacteria bacterium | reverse complement strand
GTCGCTGGCGATGATCTTCGAGAAGCCGTCGACGCGCACGCGCGTGTCCTTCGAGGCCGGCATCCGCCAGCTCGGCGGCGAGGCGGTGATCCTTACGCCGGCCGACACGCAGCTCGGCCGCGGCGAGACCATCGCCGACACCGCGCGCGTGCTGTCGCGCTACGTCGACGCGATCATGATCCGCACCACCTCGCATGCGCGGCTCATGGAGATGGCCGAGCACGCGACCGTGCCGGTCATCAACGGGCTGACCGAGCGCACCCATCCCTGCCAGGTGATGGCCGACGTGATGACCTTCGAGGAGCATCGCGGCCCGATCCGCGGCCGCACCGTGGCGTGGTCGGGCGACGGCAACAACATGGCGGGCTCCTGGATCCAGGCCGCGGCGCGCTTCGACTTCACGCTGCGCCTCGCCTGCCCGCCCGAGCTCGCGCCGCCGGCGGAGATCCTGGGCTGGGCGCGCGCCGAGGGCGCGCGACTCGTCGTCACCCACGACCCCGAGGCCGCGGTCAGGGACGCCGACGCGGTCGTCACCGACACCTGGGTGTCGATGGACCAGGAGAGCAGCGCCGCCAAGCTCGGCCGCGAGAACCGGCACAACATGCTGGCGCCCTTCCGCGTCGACCGCGCGCTGATGGCGCGCGCGCGGCCGGACGCCGTGTTCATGCACTGCCTGCCGGCGCATCGCGGCGAGGAGGTCACCGACGAGGTGATCGACGGGCCGCAATCCGTGGTCTGGGACGAGGCGGAGAACCGGCTGCACGTGCAGAAGGGCATCCTCGCCTGGTGCATGGCCTGAACAACCCGATCGGGACGGAAGACACATGACGCAGCGACTCGACGTGGTCGGGCTCGGCAACGCGATCGTCGACGTGATCGCGCGCACCGACGACGCATTCCTCGCGCGCCACGGCCTCGCCAAGGGCGCGATGACGCTGGTCGACGCCGCGCGCGCCGACCAGCTCTACGCCGACATGGGCCCGGCGATCGAGGCCTCGGGCGGCTCGGCCGCCAACACCATGGTCGGCGTCGCCGCGCTGGGCGGCAGCGCGGGCTACATGGGCCGCGTCTTCGCGGACCAGCTGGGCCAGGTCTTCCGCCACGACATCAACGCCGCGGGCGTGCGCTTCGACACGCCGGCCGCGCGCGAGGGCGAGCCCACCGCGCGCTGCCTCGTCTTCGTGACGCCCGACGCCCAGCGCACGATGCAGACCCATCTCGGCGCCTGCGTCGACTTCGGGCCGGGCGACGTCGACCCGGTGCAGATCGGCGCCGCGCGCATCGTCTACCTGGAGGGCTATCTCTGGGACCGGCCGATGGCGAAGGAGGCCTTCCGCAAGGCCATGCGCCTCGCGCGCGCCGGCGGCGCGAAGGTCGCGCTGACGCTGTCCGACGCCTTCTGCGTCGACCGCCACCGCGCGGAGTTCCGCGCCCTGATCGCCGACGGCGTCGACATCGTCTTCGCCAACGAGGCCGAGATCCTCTCGCTCTGGGAGGAGAAGGACTTCGACGCCGCGATCGCGCGCTGCGACGCGCGCGGCGGGCGCACCTGGGCGGTCACGCGCTCGGAGAAGGGCTCGGTCGTGGTCGGCAACGGCCTCGTCCAGCACGTGCCGGCCGACAAGGTCGAGCGCCTGGTCGACACCACGGGCGCGGGCGACCTCTACGCCTCGGGCTTCCTGCTCGGCATGGCGCGCGAGCGGCCGCTCGCGGCCTGCGCGGCGCTGGGCCATGCCTGCGCGGCGGAGGTCATCTCGCACTACGGCGCGCGGCCCGAGGCCGACCTGCGCCCCCTCGCCGCCTCCAGGCTGGGCTGAGCGGCACGCGCCACGCGCGCGCCCCAGTCCTCGCGCGTCAGCCCTCGCGCCTCAATCCTCGCGCCGCACGCTCGCGAAGCCGCCGGATTCCCAGGCGAGCGGGACGCCGTCCTCGCGCGCGCGCACGGCGACGACGCGGCAGATGAAGATCGTGTGCGTGGCGACGTCGACCGCGTCGACGACCACGCAGTCGAAGGCCGCGAGCGCGTCGGCGAGCACGGGCGCGCCGGTCGCCAGCGTCGTCCAGGAGCCAGCCTCGAAGCGCTCCGGGCCGTGGATGCCGCCGATGCCGGCGAAGCGCTCGGCGAGCGCGCGATGCTCGAGCGCCAGCGCGTTGACGCAAAGCGCCTCGCCCTTGCGGATCTGCTCGTGCGCCGCCGTGGACCGGTTGACGCAGACCAGGAGCTGCGGCGGCTCGGCCGTGAGCGACGTGACCGCGGTCGCGGTCAGCCCGCTGCGCTCGCCGCCATGCGCGGAGGCGACGATCGTCACGCCGGCGGCGAGCCGGCGCATGCCGCGGCGGAAATCCTCCGCGCCGACCGCGGGCGGGAGCGGCGCGGGCATGGCGTTCAGGGCGCGGCGAGCGCGACGACGACGCGCCGGTTGCGCTTGCCCTTGCTCTCGATCTTCTCGACCGCGAGCGGGCCGATCTCCGCGAGGCTCGCGACATGCGTGCCGCCGCAGGGCTGCAGGTCGACGCCGGCGATCTCGATCAGCCGAACGCGGCCATGGCCGGTCGGCGGCTTCACCGACATGGTGCGCACGAGCTCCGGCGTCGCGGCCAGCTCCTCGTCGCTGATCCAGCGCGCCGAGGCGGGCTTGCCGCTGGCGACGAGCTAGTTGAGGCGCGCCTCGATCGGCTCGCGCTCGAGGCTGCCCTCGCCGATGTCGAAGTCGAGGCGGCTGCGCAGGTCGCCGACCTGCCCGCCGGTGACGCCGTAGGGGACGACGGCGCAAAGCACGTGCAGCGCGGTGTGCATGCGCATGTGCCGGTGCCGGCGCGCCCAGTCGATCTCCGCGCGCAGTTCCTCGCCCGGCGCGACCGCGGGCTGGCCCGGCGCGGGCACGTGCAGGATCTCGCCGGTCTCGCGCGACTTGCGCGTGTCGGCGATCGCGACGGCGCTGCCATCGGCGCGCAGCAGGCGCCCGGTGTCGCCGGGCTGGCCGCCGCCGGTCGGGTAGAACACGGTGCGGTCGAGGCGGATGCCAGCCTCGTCGACGCCGACGACGCGCGCGACGCAGTCCTTCAGGTAGGCGTCCTCGCGGAAGAGTTCCTCGGTCATTGTCCCTCGCGTTCGATGCCGGCGCCCGGCCTCAGCCACGCGCCATCCAGCGCAGCAGCAGCCGCGCCGGCCAGAGCCAGGCGAGCCCGGCGACGACGTAGAAGCAGAACTGCGCCAGCCAATGGGCCTCGGCCAGCGCCGCGCCCGCGACCATCGCGACGAGCGCGTAGGCGACGAGGCCGACGACCAGCGCGAGCATGCCGATCGCGTTGCGCCGGCTCGGCACCGCGGACACCGGCCGGCGCCTCAGAAGCTGTGGCCATCGCGCAGCTTCTTCGTGCGCAGATAGGCCTCGTTGTGCGGGTTGGGCGCGATCACCAGCGGCAGCCGGTCGACGACCTCGACGCCGAGCCCCGCCAGCGCGGCGCGCTTGCCGGGGTTGTTGGTGAGCAGGCGGATGCGCGAGATGCCGAGGCGTCGCAG
>CANMWW010000401.1 GCA_947500965.1 Alphaproteobacteria bacterium | reverse complement strand
TGCCCGCGACTCGCCGCGGCGACCGGAGGCCGGCGATGGCCGTCGCTGAGATGCCCGAGACCGGCGCGCTTCGTTCGGGAGAGGCCGGCGCGGCGGTCGCGCTCTCGGCGGAGGCGGGCTGGAACCAGGTCGAGGAGGACTGGCGATTCATGCTCGCGGCCGGCATCGGCTTCGCCGGGCGCGACCGGGCCGATGGCAGGCTCGTGGGCTCCGCGCTCGTGCTGCCCCTGGGGCCCGCGCTCGCCTGGATCGGCATGGTCCTCGTCGCGGCGACCCATCGCCGCCTCGGCCTGGGCACGGCGCTGTTCGGTCGATGCCTCGACGCCTGCGCGGAGCAGGGCCTCCTCGCCGGGCTCGACGCCACCGAGCTGGGCCGGCCCGTCTACGAGCGGCTCGGCTTCGTGGACGTGCTCTCCCTGCGGCGCTGGCGGCTCGAGCGGCCGGTGTCGGCGCCCGCCGGCGGCGCGGGCCCGCGCGTCGCGGCGGTGTCGCCCGCCGACCTCGCGGCCGTGGCCGCCTTCGACGCCGCGCGCTCCGGCATGCACCGACCCGCGATCCTCGCGCATCTCGCCACGCGCGGGCCCGGCTTCGTGGCGCGCGACGCCGAGGGCGCGCTCGCCGGCTACGTGCTGTCGCGCAACGGCCGGACGGCCATGCAGGTCGGGCCCCTCGTGGCGCGCGATGCCGCCACCGCGAGGGCGCTGCTCGCGGCGTCGACCTCCGCCGCGCGCGGCCCCTTCGTCCTCGACGTGCCGGAGCCGCAGGAGGAGGTCGCCGCGCTGCTGCGCGACCATGGCGCGTCCAGCCCGCGCGGCTTCATGCGCATGACGCGCGGCGCCCCGGGCGCGCTGGCCAGCCCGTCGGGGCTCTTCGCGATCTCGGGGCCGGAGCTGGGGTGACGCGATGAAAGGGCTGCACTGGCGGGACCTTCCGGCGGCGACGCTGGCCACGCTGCGCGAGGGCGCCGTCATCCCCGCGCATCCGCTCGCGCTCGACGCCGGGCGCGCCTTCGATCGCGCCTCGCAGCGCGCGCTCACGCGCTACTACGTCGATGCCGGCGCCGGCGGCCTCGCGGTCGGCGTGCACACCACCCAGTTCGCGATCCGCGATCGCGGGCTGCACCGCCCCGTCCTGGAGCTCGCGGCGGAGACCGCGTCCGCGTGGACGTCGCGGCCGCTCGTGCTCGTCGCCGGCGCGGTTGGCCGCACCGCGCAGGCCGTGGACGAGGCGCGGCTTGCGCGCGCGCTCGGCTACCACGCGGTGCTGCTGTCGCTCGCCGCGATGAAGGGCGCGAGCGAGGACGAGATCGTGGCGCATTGCGCCACGGTGGCCGCGGAGATGCCGGTGGTCGGCTTCTACCTGCAGCCCGCCGTCGGCGGGGTGGCGCTGTCGCGGCGCTTCTGGACGCGCTTCGCGGCGATCGACAACGTCGTGGCGATCAAGGTCGCGCCGTTCGACCGCTACGCCACGCTCGACGTCGTCTTCGGCGTCGCGGCGGCCGGCGCGGAGGACCGCATCGCGCTCTACACCGGCAACGACGACCACATCGTCCTCGACCTCGCGGTGCCCTTCGTCGCGCGCGTCGGCGGGCGCGAGGTCGAGCTGCGCTTCCGCGGCGGGCTGCTCGGGCACTGGAGCGTCTGGACCTCGGGCGCCGTGCGCCTGCTCGCGCGCATCCGCGCCGAGCTCGCCGTCGGCCCGCCTTCTCGCGCGCTGCTTTCGCTCGATGCCATGGTGACCGACTGCAACGCGGCGCTGTTCGACGTCGCGAACGGCTTCGCCGGCTGCATCGCGGGCTGCCACGAGGTGCTGCGGCGCCAGGGCCTCATGGAGACGAACCACTGCCTCGATCCGCGCGAGGTGCTGAGCCCGGGGCAGGCGGAGGAACTCGACCGCGTGCGTGCCGCGTACCCGGAGCTCGCCGACGACGACTTCGTCGCGGCGAACCTGTCGCGCTGGCGCGGCTGAGCGGGCTGGCGCAGTCTGCGGGCGACGCATGCGAGGGCGAAGGAGGAAGGGCTGAGATGGCGACGATCGTGCTTCCCGTGGCGGGCGGGCGGCTGGAGCCGTTCCGCACCAGCCAGCCGCGCGCCTTCGCCCGGCCCACGCGTCCCTTCGACCGCATCGCCTTCTCCGCGGCGCATGTCGTCTGCGACCCGCTTGCCGACGTCGATCCCTGGCTGGTCCCGGCGATCGACTGGGACGCCACGCTGCGCTTCCGCTCGCATCTCTGGTCGCTCGGGCTCGGCGTCGCCGAGGCGATGGACACCGCGCAGCGCGGCATGGGCCTCGACTGGCCCACGAGCCTGGAGCTGATCCGCCGCTCCGTGGCGCTGGCGCGGGCGGAGGGCGGGCGGCTCGTCGCCTGCGGCGCCGGCACGGATCACCTCGCGCCCGGCCCAGGATTGGGCATCGACGAGGTCGTCGCCGCCTACGAGGAGCAGTGCGGCGCGGTCGAGGCGGCGGGCGGTCGCATCATCCTCATGGCGTCGCGCGCGCTGGCCGCCGCGGCGCGCTCGCCGGACGACTACCACCGTGTCTACGGGCGCATCCTCCGCCAGGTCCGCGAGCCGGTGATCATCCACTGGCTCGGCGAGATGTTCGACCCGGCGCTCGAGGGCTACTGGGGCAGCCGCGACCACTGGAAGGCGATGGACGCCTGCGTCGAGGCGATCGCGGCGAACGCCGCGAAGGTCGACGGCATCAAGGTGTCGCTGCTCGACAAGGACAAGGAGGTCGTGCTGCGCCGGCGGCTGCCGGCGGGCGTGCGCATGTACTCGGGCGACGACTTCAACTACCCGGAGCTCATCGAGGGCGACGCGCTCGGCCATTCCCACGCGCTGCTCGGCATCTTCGACGCGATCGCGCCGGCGGCCTCCGCGGCGCTCGACGCGCTGGCCGGCGGCGACGTCGCGGCCTATCGCGCCATCCTCGCGCCGACCGTGCCCCTGTCGCGCCACGTCTTCCGCGCGCCGACGCGCTTCTACAAGACCGGCGTCGTGTTCATGGCGTATCTCAACGGGCTGCAGTCGCATTTCGCGATGGTCGGCGGGCAGCAGGGCGCGCGATCGCTCCTGCATCTCGCGGAGCTGTTCCGCCTCGCCGACGCGGCGGGACTGCTCGCGGATCCCGACCTGGCCTGCGCGCGCATGCGGCGCGTGCTGGCCGTGCACGGCGTCGAGGGCTGAGGGGGCAAGGGCGATGGACGATCTCAGGGGCAGGCGCGTTCTCGTGACCGGCGCGAGCACGGGCATCGGCGCGGCCGTGGCCCGCGGCTTCGGCGCCGCGGGCGCCGTCGTCGGCGTGCACTACAACGCCAGCGAGGCCGATGCGGCGGCCGTCGCGGCCGACATCGTCGCTGCCGGCGGGCGCGCCGTGCTGCTGCGCGCCGACGTGCGCGACGCCGGCGCCACGCGCGAGCTCGTCGCGCGGGCGCATCGCGAGCTCGGCGGGCTCGACGTGCTGGTGAACAACGCCGGCCACCTGCTGCGCCGCGCGCCGCTCGACGAGCTCGACGAGGCCCTGTTC
>CANMWW010000400.1 GCA_947500965.1 Alphaproteobacteria bacterium | reverse complement strand
GCCTTCGCGAGCCTGGCCTGGGAGGTCGAGGTCGCGAAGGGCTTCACGCTGCGCCCGATGCTGGAATGGGTGAACGCGCGCGGCGCGGACCTCGACGGCGAGGTCGCGGGAGAGCCCGTCTACGGCACGCAGTCCTGGCGCACCGCGCAACTCCTCGCGCGCTGGAATGGCTGGAGCGCCGTCGCCGGCGCCACGCTGCGCGACGCCAGCCAGCCGGCCGAGGCGGGCGAACTGAAGCGCGACAGCCTGCGGCACGCGAGCCTCGAGTACCTGTTCGAGTTCGGCCTGACCGTCGGCATCGGCTGGAAGCAGGAGCGCCAGCCGATCGCGATCGATCCCGACGGTGCGCGCGGCCGCAACTCGACCCTCGGCGCGATCGCCTGGTACGCGATCGAGTTCTAGCCGCCCGCCAGCAGGAGCGCGGCGCCGGGCGCCGCAAGGCCGCGCGCCCGGCCCTCAGCCCTCGAAGCCCTTGCCGCGGGCGAGGAAGCCGTCGGTGTCGATGAGGCGGTTGATGCCCGCGAAGTCGAGCATGCGGTTGCGCCACGGCGTGGTCGTGCCGTTCGCCTTCAGGCTGTCGAAGTATTCCTGCAGCGCGAAGGCCAGCGCGCGCACCGTGCCGCCGGGGAAGATCACGAGCTTGTAGCCGATCTTCTCCAGCTCCTCGCCGGAATAGATCGGCGTCTTGCCGCCCTCGACCATGTTCGCCATCACCGGCACCTTGCCGGCATAGCGCTGGGCCACCTGCACGAGGTGCTCGTGGCTGGGCGGCGCCTCGACGAAGATCATGTCCGCGCCCGCCTCGGCATAGGCGTCCGCGCGCTCCAGCGCCCTGTCGAAGCCCTCGACCGCGATCGCGTCCGTCCGGCAGACCAGCGCCATGTCGCCCTGGCGCGCGTCGAGCGCGGCCTTGATCTTGCCGACCATCTCGGACTTCGACACCAGCGTCTTGTCCTTGAGGTGGCCGCAGCGCTTGGGCATCGACTGGTCCTCGAGCTGCACCGCCGAGGCGCCCGCGCGCTCGAAGCCGCGGATCGTGCGCTGCACGTTGAGCGCGTTGCCGAAGCCCGTGTCGATGTCGACGATCACGGGGATCGTCGCGCGCTCGCGGATGGCGGAGAGCGTGTCGAGCACCTCGCTCGCCGTGGCGAGGCCGATGTCGGGGAAGCCGAAGCGCGTGTAGCAGATCGACGCGCCGGAGAGATACGCGGCCTCGAACCCCGCCTGCTCGACGAGCATGGCGGAGAGGCCGTCATAGATGCCCGGCGCGACGACGATGCCGGGCTGCGCGAAGCGTTGCTTGAGCGAGACCATGGGCGTTCGGACCCCTGCTGGTGGAAGGCGCGGAGAATGCGGCAGGACGCCCCCGCGCGTCGAGCCGCGAAGGCGTGCCGCCCGGCCGCGCGCGGCTCAGCCCGCCGGCAGCAGCCGGGCGAGCGCGGCGAAGCCGCCCTGCCCGTCGTCCACGGCCTGCGTCGCGCGCAGCAGCTCGGCCGCGTGCGCCGCGCCCCAGGCCGGGGTGGCGAGCGCCATGAACTTCTCCTCGATCGCGGCGCGCGGGTAGGGATCGTCGGCGTCGCCGCGATTGGTCGCGCGCTCGGCCTCCAGCACCCGCCCGTCCTCCAGCGTGACGCGCACCCGCGCCGGCCGCTCGGCCGGCAGCCGCGCGGTCATCGACCGGTCCTCCGCCACGCGCACCTTGCGCGCGAGGCCCGCGATCGCCGCGTCGCCCAGCATGCCCGCGCGGAAGGCCGGCACGTCCGCCGCGCCGCGCACGAGGAACGCGGCCGAGGCCCAGGGCAGCGAGAAGCGCGCGGCCAGCGCGTTGCGCGGCGCCGTGCCGTCGAGCTCCGCCGCCGCGCCATAGGTCGCGATCTCCACCGCCGCGACGCGCGCGGCATCGACGCGGCCATGGCGCGCGACGATGTCCTCCAGCGCGTCGAGCGCGGCGTGGTTGTAGCGGCAGCACGCGTGCCGCTTGAAGTAGTTGCGCGCGATCTCCCAGCGCGTGCCCAGCGCCTCGGTCATCATGGCGGGCCTGAACTCCTGGCCGCTGATGCGCCCGAAGACCGTGGCGACGCCGTCGCGCTCGCCCTCGAACCCCGCCGCCGCCATCTCCCACGCCATCAGGCCCAGCTGGTTGGCGACGCCGGCATAGGCGTTGCGCACCGTGCCGCCCTCCAGCGCCGTGCGCATGCTCGTGGCCAGCGACAGCGCCGAGGCGACGTTGACCGTGCGCGCCATCGCCGCCGCGTCGGCGCCCTCGAGCCTGGCGACGGCGAGCGCCGCGCCGACCACGCCCCAGGTGCCGTGCGGGTGATGGCCGGGCCGCAGGCTGGCCGCCGCGCCGATGCGCGCGGCCAGTTCGTAGCCGAGGCAGAGCGCGAGCAGGAAGTCGCGCCCGGAGGCGCCCACGCGCTCCGCCGCGACGATCGCGGCCGGCAGCACGTGGATGCAGGGATGGCCGCGCGCGAAGCGGTTGCCCTCGTCGAGCTCCAGCGCCGTGCCCGCGACGCCGTTCAGGAAGGCGGCGGAAAGGCCGGGCAGGCGATGCGGCGTGGCGATGGCCGCGCTGGCCGCGCCGGAGCCACCCTGCGAAGCGAGCCGCGCGACCAGCGCGGCGATCTCCGGCTCCTGCTGGCCCGCGGCGATCGCGCCCAGCGTGTCGGCCAGCGTCAGCCGCGCGCGGTCGAGCGTCGCGGCGTCGATGTCCTCCAGCCGCGCCGCGGCGGCGAAGCCGCTCCAGTCGCGCAGCCAGCCTGGGGTCGTGTCGTTCGTGCCTGCCATCGCGCCTCGCGTTGGAAACGAGGCGCCATGTCATGGCAAGCTGGCGCGCGGCGCAAGCGTGGCGCGCGATGGATGGCGAGGAGCGATGGCGATGGCGACGGCGCGGAGCGGCAGCGAGCTGGTGAAGACCTTCCTCGAGACGATGGAGGCGCGCGACCTGGCGGGGGCAAGGGCGATGCTGGCGCCGGGCTTCGCGATGACCTTTCCCGGCGGCGCGCGCTTCGCGACGCTGGAGGAGCTGGTCGCCTGGGCGCGGCCCCGCTACCAGTGGGTGCGCAAGCGCTACGACCGCTTCGACGAGGTGCCCGGCGCGGGCGGGGAGAGCGTGGTCTATTGCCACGGCACGCTGCATGGCGCGTGGCCGGATGGCACGGGCTTCGAGGGCATCAGGTTCATCGACCGCTTCGCGATCCGCGACGGCAAGCTGGCCGACCAGCAGGTCTGGAACGACCTGGCGGAGCACCAGGCGAAGGCGCGTGCCGGCGGGTGAGGCGGCGGGGGCTCGCCGGTCCTGCACGAGGGCAGGGCAGGGCGGCGCGGCCGGCGCGGGGTGGCACCTGCGGGCCGGCGCGAGGCGCGCCGGGCCCGGCGCGGCGGCCCCGGCGCGGCGGGATGTCCCCCTCCGGCCCTTGATCCGGCCTGCGGGTGCGGGTAGAACCCGCCCGTCCCAACGGTCGCCGCAGTAGCTCAGGGGTAGAGCAGCGCATTCGTAATGCGCGGGTCGGGGGTTCAATTCCCTCCTGCGGCACCATTT
>CANMWW010000399.1 GCA_947500965.1 Alphaproteobacteria bacterium | reverse complement strand
GATGGCCGCGGAGCGGCCGGAGCGCATCGACGCCCTCGCCACCAAGGCCGGGATCCTGAGGGGCAAGGAGCGCTTCGCCGAGGCCGCGCCGGTCTACGACCGCGCCATCGCCCGCGTCGCCAGTCCCGAGCGCCGGCACTGGACGCTCTTCTTCTCGCGCGGCATCGCCTTCGAGCGCTCCGACCAGTGGCCGAAGGCAGAGGCGGATTTCCGCAAGGCCCTCGAGCTGCAGCCCGAGCAGCCGGACGTGATGAACTACCTGGCCTATTCCTGGGTCGACAAGGGCTTCCCCGAGCACTACGACCTCGCGCTCAGGATGCTGGAGCGCGCCGTCGAGCTGCGCCCGCAGAGCGGCCACATCATCGATTCCCTCGCCTGGGCCCTCTACAAGCTCGGCCGCCACGCCGAGGCGGTGCCGCTGCTGGAGCTCGCGGTGGAGATCCTGCCGCAGGAGGCGGTGATCCTCGCCCATCTCGGCGACGCGTTCTGGAAGGTCGGCCGGCGCAACGAGGCGCGCTTCCAGTGGCAGCGCGCGCTCGGCGCGAAGCCAGAGGCCGACCTCAAGCCGGTCCTCGAGCGCAAGCTGCGCGACGGCCTCGACGCCGTGGAGCGCGAGAAGCCGCGCGGCGGCTGACGGCCGCCGCCGCTCGCTCAGGCGGCGAGCAGCCGCACGTAGTCCTCGACCGCGATGTTGCCACCGGACAGCACCACGCCGACGATTCCCGGCGACGGCCCGAGCTTCCCCGCCAGCACGGCGCCGAGCGCGATCGCGCCGGAGGGCTCGCAGACCAGCTTCAGGTGGGTGAACGCCGCGCGCATGCCGGCGACGGCCTCGGCGTCGGTGACGCTGACGCCCTCGGCGATGGCGTCCTGGGCCGCGCCGAAGGGCACCGCGCCGGGGGTCGCGGCCTGCAGGGCGTCGCAGATAGAGGTCGCGCCCGGCCGCACGCGCTGCCTGTCGCCCGCGACCAGCGAGCGGCGCAGGTCGTCGAAGCCGTCGGGCTCCGCGCCCACGACGCGCGTCGCGGGCGAGAGGCGGCGCACCGCGAGCGCGACGCCCGCGATCAGGCCGCTGCCGCCGACCGGCACGACGAGCGTGTCGAGCACGACGCCGCGCTCGGCCGCCTGGCGCACCACCTCGATCCCGCAGCTCGCCGGCCCGGCGACCACCAGCGGGTCGTCGAAGGGATGGAGCTTGGCGAGGCCGCGCGCCTCGGCGAGCTTCATCGCCAGCTCGTTCGCCGCTTCCTCGCGGTTGCGCGCCCCGTGCTCCGACAGCACGACCTCGGCCCCGTAGTTGCGCGTGGCGTCGATCTTCGCGCGCGGCGCGTCGACCGGCATGACGATCGTCACCTTCACGCCCGCCGCGGCGCCCGCGGCCGCCAAGGCCTGCGCGAAGTTCCCGGAGGAGAAGGCGACGACGCCGCGCGCGCGCTCCTCGGCGGACAGCCGCGAGAGGCGGAAGAACGCGCCGCGATACTTGAACGAACCCGTGCGCTGGAGGTTGTCCGCCTTGCAGAGGATGCGCGCGCCGGCGATGGCGTCGAGGACGGGCGAGCCGAGCAGCGGCGTCTCGACGATGGCCGGGCGCAGCACGCGCGCGGCCTCGGCGATGAGCTCGAAGTCGACCTTCATCCCTGGGTGCCCTCCGCGCCGGCGCCGCAGACGAGCGCGCAGACCCTGGCGCCGGCAGGCGGCCTGATCCGGCCGGTCATGAGCGCGGCGACCGTCGCCGCGCCGCTCGGGTCGGCGGCGACGTTCATCTCGCGCCACAGCCAGCGGCTCGCCACGTCCATGTCGTCGTCCTCGATCAGCACGATGTCGTCGACGTTGCGGCGCACGATCTCGAAGTTGACTTCCTCGGTGCGCCGCGCCGCGAGCGTCGGCACGCGGGTCGTGACGCGGTCGAGCTCCACCATCCGGCCGGCGCGCAGCGAGTCGTGCATGCTCGCGGCGCCCGTCGGCTGGACGCCGACGACGCGGATGCCCGGCCGCAGCGCCTTCGCGGCCAGCGACATGCCGGCGATGAGCCCGCCGCCGCCGATGGCGACGACGAGCATGTCGATCTCCGGCATCTGCTCGACGAGCTCGAGCGCGGTCGTTCCCTGCCCGGCGATGACCTGCTCGTCGGCGAACGCGTGGATGTAGGTCGGCCCGGTCGCGGCCAGCGCCAGCGCGTCCTTGTTCGCCTCGAACCAGGACGCGCCGCCGACGACCAGCTTCGCGCCGTAGGACTCGATCTTCCTCGCCTTGGCGGGCGAGACGCCGACGGGGACGAAGATCGTCGTCGGCACCTTCGCGAGCATCCCGGCATAGGCGACGGCGATGCCATGGTTGCCGCCCGAGGCGGTGACGAGGCCGCGACGCACGGCTTCCTCGGGCAGCGCCCGCAGCTTCGACATCGCGCCGCGCGCCTTGAAGGAGCCCGTGACCTGCAGGCACTCCAGCTTGAACCAGAGCTCGGCGCCGGGCGCGATCGGCTCGCGCGCGAGGGTCGCCTGCAACATCGGCGTCACGCGGACGCCTCCGGCGATGCGCGCGCGGGCGGCGCGGATGTCGTCGAGGGTGATCATGCTGGCGTCGTCTCCGGTGGCGTGACGAGGTGGCAGGCGACCTTGCGGCTTCCGCCCGCGGGCGCGAGGACGGGCTCGACGCGCGCGCAGGTCTCGGTCGCGTGCGGGCAGCGGGTGCGGAAGCGGCAGCCCGATGGCGGGTCGATCGCGCTCGGCACGTCGCCGGTGAGCACGATGCGCTGGCGCGCGCGCGCCGATCCCGGCTCGGGCACGGCGGAGAGGAGCGCGCGCGTGTAGGGATGGCGCGGCTCGGCGAAGAGCTCGTCGCGCGAGGCCTCCTCGACGATCCGGCCGAGGTACATGACCGCGATGCGGTTGGCCATGTACCGGACGACGGCGAGGTTGTGCGAGATGAAGACGTAGCCGAGCCCGCGCTCGCGCTGCAGGTCGAGCATCAGGTTCAGCACCTGCGCCTGGATCGACACGTCGAGCGCGGAGACCGGCTCGTCGCAGACGATCAGCCGCGGGTCGAGCGCCAGCGCGCGCGCGATGCCGATGCGCTGGCGCTGCCCGCCGGAGAATTCGTGCGGGTGGCGCGCGGCATGCGCTGGCGCGAGGCCCACGCGCTCCAGGAGCTGGCCGACCCGGCGCGTGCGCTCGGCGCGGTCGCCGACGCCGTGGACCACGAGCGGCTCGGCGACGATGCGGCCGACCGTCATGCGCGGGTCGAGCGAGCCGAACGGGTCCTGGAAGATGATCTGCATCTGCCGGCGCAGCTCGCGCATGCGCGCGGGCGTCTCGCGGCGCAGGTCGCGCCCCTCGAACAGGATCGTGCCGGCATCGGGCTCGATCAGGCGCAGGACGAGGCGCCCCGTCGTCGACTTGCCGCAGCCGGACTCGCCGACCAGCGCGAGCGTCTCGCCGGGCTGCAGCGAGAGGTCGACGCCATCGACGGCGCGCACGACCTGCGGCGCGCGGTCGAAGACCCCCGGGGTCCCGGCGGGAAAGTGCTTCACCAGCCCGCGTGCCTCGAGG
>CANMWW010000398.1 GCA_947500965.1 Alphaproteobacteria bacterium | reverse complement strand
GTCCAGCGCTTCGGCGAGCTGCGTCATCGCGTTCAGTTCTTCCCCTCTTCGGCGAACCAGTGCTCGCGCGCCTTCATGATGATCGCGTTGGCGGTGTCGGCGTCCATCTCGCCGGCGCCCAGGATCTCCACCAGCTCGTCGCCGGCGAGGTCGCCCAGGTCGTCGAGCGTCTTCACGCCCTTCTCGCCGAGCGCCACCAGCATCCCCGGGGTCAGGCCCTCGATCGCGGCGACGTCGTCGCCCACGCCGAGCTCGCGGCGCTTCGCGTCGTATTCCGCGTCGCGCTTCTCGACCCAGGCCGTGGCGCGGGCCTGCAGCTCCTCGGCGATCGCGTCGTCGAAGCCCTCGATCGCGCCGAGGTCCTCGACCGCGACGGAGGCGACCTCCTCCACGCGCGTGAAGCCCTCGGTCACCAGCAGGCCGGCGATGACGTCGTCGACGTCCAGCGCCTCGACGAAGAGCGCGGAGCGGGTGCGGAACTCCTCCTGCCGGCGCTCGGATTCCTCGGCCTCGGTCAGGATGTCGATCGCCCAGCCCGTCAGCATCGAGGCGAGGCGCACGTTCTGGCCGCGGCGGCCGATCGCGAGCGAGAGCTGCTCGTCCGGCACCACGACCTCGATGCGGTGGTCGTCCTCGTCGAGCACGACCTTGGCGACCTCGGCCGGCGCGAGCGCGTTGACGACGAAGGTCGCGGTGTCGGGCGACCACGGGATGATGTCGATCTTCTCGCCCTGGATCTCCTGCACGACGGCCTGCACGCGGCTGCCGCGCATGCCGACGCAGGCGCCGACCGGGTCGATCGAGGAATCGTTCGACACCACGCCGATCTTGGCGCGGCTGCCGGGGTCGCGCGCGACCGACTTGATCTCGATGATGCCGTCGTAGATCTCCGGCACTTCCTGCGCGAAGAGCTTGGCGACGAACTGCGGATGGGTGCGCGACAGGAAGATCTGCGGCCCGCGGGCCTCCTTGCGCACGTCGTAGATGTAGGCGCGCACGCGGTCGGAGACCTTGAAGGTCTCGCGCGGGATCGTCTCGTCGCGGCGGAGCACCGCCTCGGCGCGGCCGAGGTCGACGGTGACGTTGCCGAACTCCACGCGCTTGACGATGCCGTTGACGATCTCGCCCACGCGGTCCTTGTACTCGTTGAACTGGCGCTCGCGCTCGGCGTCGCGCACGCGCTGCACGATCACCTGCTTGGCGGTCTGCGCGTTGATGCGGCCGAGGTCGATCGCCGGCAGCGCGTCGGTGAGGAAGTCGCCGACCTTGGCGTCGGGATGGATGTCCTGCGCCGCCTCGAGGCTGATCTGCGTGAAATCGTTCTCCACCAGGTCGGCGACCAGCCGGTAGCGGAAGAGCTGCGTCTCGCCGGTCGTGCGGTCGATGGTGGCGCGGATGTCGTGCTCCGGCCCGTACTTGGCCTTCGCCGCCTTCTGCAGCGCCATCTCCATCGCCTCGAGCACCTGCTCGCGGTCGATCGACTTCTCGCGCGCGACCACGTCGGCGGCCTGCAGCATCTCGATGCGGTTGTATGCGGTCTTGGTCTCGGCCATGGCGGCTAGGTCCCTTGGGGTTGGGCTCAGTGCGTGACTTTCCCGGCCTGCGCCGCGCGGATCAGCTCGTCCGTGAGGACGAGCTTGGCGCGGGTGATGGACGGGATGGGAAGCTCGACCTCGCCGGTCTCGGTGGCGAGGAGGAGCGTCGTCTCGGTGGCGGACAGGATGCGGCCGGTGAAGCGGCGCTGGCCGGCGACCGGCTCGCGGCACTCCATCTTCGCGACATGTCCGGCGAAGCGGGCGTAGTCGGCGGCCTTGACCAGCGGGCGGTCGATGCCGGGCGAGCTGACCTCGAGCGTGTAGGCCTCGGGCAGCGGGTCCTCGACGTCGAGCTTGGCGGAGATCGCGCGGCTGATCGCCTCGCAGTCCTCGACGGTCATGGGGGCGCGGTCGACGCGCTCGGCCATCACCTGCAGCGTCGGGCGATGGCGGCCGGAGACGACGACTCGCACGAGCTCGAAGCCCAGCCCCTCGACGGTCGGCTGGATCAGGGTCTCGAGTGTCGCCTGGCGTTGGTCCATGCGCCTTGAACTGTCTCCGGCTGGGGTCCCGGCGCCCGGGCGGGCGTGGCCCCGGGTCGTCCGCCGCCCAGGCCCCGGTGCAATGCCGGCGCGCAAACAAAAAAGCCGGCCGCTCGGCCAGCTTTCTTTTTCTTGCAGCGCCGGCCTTCCACGAGGCCTTGGCGTTATTGGCGCGGACTATACGCGCCAGCCGCCGGCAGGCAAGGGGATTCCGGTCCGGGCGGGAAGGGGGCGGCGCGACGCCGCCCCCCGCGCCGTCAGGAATTCGCCTTCGACCAGGAGGCGTACCAGTCCTTGAAGAGGCGGAGCTGCGCCTCGGCGTAGCGCTTCTGGCTCGCCGAGAGCTCGTCCGTGGCGTTGAAGTTGAGCTCGTACTCGCGGTGCCCCTCGAGGACCAGCAGGTACTTGTAGAACAGGACGAGGTCGGCGCCCTCGTCGTAGGAGGACAGGACGCCCAGCGCCTCCTCGAGCTCGCGCGCGCGGCGCCGCGCCGTCGCGTCGCCCTTCGCCGCGGCCTCGCACAGCGCGACGAGGTGCAGCACCTCGCGCGGCAGCACGTTGCCGATGCCGGTGATCGCGCCCACGGCGCCGCAGTTCACGAAGCCGTGGAAGACCTGCGTGTCCACGCCCACGAGCAGCGCCAGCGACGCGTCGCGGCTGGTGATGTGCTCGGCCGCGTAGCGCAGCGCCGCCGCGCCGCCGAACTCCTTGAACCCGACGAGGTTGCGGTGCCGCTCGCGCAGCGCGAAGAACAGGTCGGCCTTGGTCTCGTAGCCGTAGTAGGGGCTGTTGTAGATCACCGCCGGCAGCTCGCCGCCGGCCTCGAGGATCGCCTCGAAATGCGCCTTCTGGGCCGCGGCGGAGGGGCCGCGCGACAGCACGCGCGGGATCACCATCAGCCCGCGCGCCCCGGCCTTGCGCGCATGCGCGGCCAGCGCAGCGGCGCGCGCCGGGTTCTGCGCCCCGGTGCCGACGATGACGGGCACGCCCGCGCCGACCAGACGCTCGACGCCCTGCATGCGCTGCTCGTCCGTGAGCAGCGGCCAGTCGCCCATCGAGCCGCAATAGACCACCGCCGACATGCCGGCATCGACCAGCGCGCGGCCGCGCCGCGCCAGGGCGTCGAAATCCGGGCTGCGGTCCGGCCGGCACGGCGTCATGAGGGCGGGGATGGTTCCCCGGAACACGTTGCTGGTCATCTGCGTCGCTCCCCTTGCCGCGCGCGCCACGACGGCGCCGCCCCGGCCTTCGGCCGCAAGGGTTAGACTGCCCGGCCCGCCGCCGCAAGCCGCGCGCCGGGCCTCCCCGCCGCGGCCCTCGCGCCGTGCATCGACCGGGCGCCAGGCGACAGGCGCGTGCCCCCTCCGTCGCGCACCTTGCGGCGCGCGCCACCTCCCCCATCCGCGCCATCGCGCGGCCGGGGGAGGAGCGAGGTTCCCGCCTTCCCCGCGCGCGCCGATCAACCCCCAGG
>CANMWW010000397.1 GCA_947500965.1 Alphaproteobacteria bacterium | reverse complement strand
GCCATCGCCATGCACCGCATCCCCCGCCGAGCGGCCCTGGCCCTCGGGCTTGCCTCGGCCGCCGTCCCGGCGGCGGGCCGCGCACTGGCGCCGGATCCGCTGCCATCCTGGCGCGACGGGCCGCGCCGGCGCGCCCTGCTCGACTTCGTCGCCGCGACGACGACGGCAGGCAGCCCTGACTTCGTGTCGCCGGCCGACCGCGTCGCGGTCTTCGACAACGACGGAACGCTCTGGGTCGAGCAGCCGCTCTACACGCAGGCGATCTTCCTGCTCGAACGCATCCGCCTCCTCGCGCCGTCCCATCCGGAATGGCGCGACGACAGGCTCATCCAGGCCGCCATCGCCGGCGACCTGCGCGGCGTCGCCGCCGGCGGCGCGCAGGGCCTGCTCAGGCTCGCCGGCGCGGCGATGGCGGGCAACACGCCGGAGGAGTTCCAGGATGTCGTGGCGCGCTGGCTGGAGACGGCGCGCGACGCGAACTGGAAGCGCCCATACACCGAGCTCGTCTACCAGCCGATGCTCGAGCTCCTCGCCTTCCTGCGGGCCAACGGCTTCGCCACCTTCATCGTGTCCGGCGGCGGCGCGGAGTTCGTGCGCGCCTTCTCGGAGCCCGTGTACGGCATCCCGCGCAGCCAGGTCGTCGGATCGACATTCGCCCTGCGCCCCGGCGAGCGCGACGGGCGCGTCGTGCTCGTGCGCGAGGCGCGCGTGGACTTCGTGGACGACGGCGCTGGCAAGCCTGTCGGCATCGCGCGCCATGTCGGGCGTCGCCCGATCGCCGCGTTCGGGAACTCGGACGGCGACCTCGAGATGCTGCGCTACGCGACCGAGGGCAGCGGGCGCCGCCTCGGCATGATCGTCCGCCACGACGATGCCGCGCGCGAATACGCCTATGATCGCGACAGCCATGTCGGGCGGCTTGCGCGCGCCCTCGACGAGGCGCCGCGCCGCGGCTGGCTTGTCGCATCGATGCGCGAGGACTGGACGAACGTCTTCCCGCCGCGGCGTTGAGCGCGGAAGGGCGTCGTCAGGCCCCGCGCGCGCAGCGGAAGCCGATGTAGACCGCGGGGAAGTCGGCCGGCTTCTCGGCGAGGTTGTCGGCGCGCATCTGGGACGCGCCGTACCACCACGAACTGCCGCGCGTGCGCTTGCCGCCACCGGCCTCGTGGTCGACCCATTCCCAGGCGTTGGCGCCCATGTCCCACAGCCCGTTGACGCCGGGCGCGGTGGTGCGCACGCGCACATGCCCCGCGCCGCGCGACAGCGACGCCGCCAGCGCGCCCTTGGGCGCGTCGAGGTGGTTCGCCGCGTCGGGCGAGGCGCCGCTCGGGTAGGGATAGGCCTCGCCGCGCCGGAAGGGCGCGGGCGGGTCGGCGCGCGTCTCGACGAAGGCCGCGCGCGCCCATTCGGCGTCGCTCGGCAGCCGCAGCCCCGCCCAGCGGCAATAGGCGGCGGCCTCGTGCCAGGTGACGTGGACGGCCGGCTCGTCGTCGGCGCCCGGCTGGCCGAAGGGCGCGCGCCAGGTCCAGCCGGCCATGCGCTCCCAGCCGGCGCGGAACTGGAAGCCGCCACTGGCCTTCTCGCCGGCAGTGACCAGGCCGGTGGCCTCCGCGAAGCGGCGGAACTGGCCGATCGTCACCTCGTGGCGGTCGATCTCGAAGCCGTCGACGCGCTGCATGTCGTGCGCGGCGGCGGCCTGCGCGCTCGCCGGCGGCGGCGCGAGGAGGGGGATCGCGAGGATCGCGGCGAGGAGGCTTGGCTTCATCCGGGTCTCCCGTCGGGGCGCCTTCCAGATGGTGCGCGCGGCCGCCGCGTCATCCCCACCGGGCGAGCAGGTCGTCGATCTCGGCGCGCCGCGCCATGGACGGCGCCGCGCCGTGGCGCTGCGTCGACAGCCCTGCGCCGGCATTGGCGAAGCGCAGCGCGCGCGGCAGGTCCATGCCCTCGCCGAGCGCGCAGGCGAGGCAGCCCGCGAAGGAATCCCCGGCGCCCGTCGTGTCGACCGGGCGGATGCCCGGCGTGGCCGGCACGACGGCCTCGAAGCCGTCGCGCGAGAGCGCGAGGACGCCGCCCGCGCCCATCGTCACGACGACGGTACCGCACCCGCGGTCGAGCAGGATGCGCGCGGCGGCGCGGATGCCAGCCTCGTCGGAGGTGTCGACGCCCGCGAGCACCGAGGCCTCGGTCTCGTTCGGCGTGAGCACGTCGACATGCGCGTAGATGTCGGCGGGCAGCTCCCGCGCCGGGGCGGGATTGAGGATCGTGCGCGCGCCCGCCGCGCGCATCGCGCGGATCGCGCATAGCGTCGCGTCGAGGTTGGTCTCGAGCTGGAACAGGGCGACCGCGCAGCCGCGCCCGCGCGCCACGGCGGCATCGACCTCGGCGTCGGTGAAGTGGCCGCACGCGCCCATGGCGAGCGCGATCATGTTCTCGGCGCTGCCGTCCTCGACCATGATCAGCGCGGCGCCCGTCGCCACGCCGTCGCCGTCGATCGCGGCGTGGCGCGCGTCGATCCCTTCCTCGGCGTGGAGGCGCAGCGCGGCGCGGCCCGCGTCGTCGTCGCCCAGCCGCGTGGCGAACACGACCTCGGCGCCGGCGCGTCGCGCCGCGACGGCCTGGTTCGAACCCTTGCCTCCATGGCTTGTGCGGAACGGCCCGCCGGCGATCGTCTCGCCGCGCCGCGGCAGGCGCGGCGTCGCCATCACCATGTCGGCGAAGTAGCTGCCGAAGACGAAGATCCTTGCGGCCATGGCGCTTTCTCCCGAACCTGCACCCCGATCGCGCAAGGAGTCGCATGGACGCGCAGGCGGGAAAACCGGAAAACGCCTCGGTCGCCCCGGCCGTGGCCGCGGGCATGCTCGCCGCCTTCGTCGGCTTCGCGAGCTCCTTCGCCGTCGTGCTGCAGGGCTTCCTCGCGATGGGCGCGACGCCGGCGCAGGCGGCCTCGGGGCTGATGGCGGTGTCGGTCGCGATGGGGCTCTGCGCGATCGTCCTCGCGCTGCGCCACCGCATGCCGATCAGCGTCGCTTGGTCGACGCCGGGCGCCGCGCTGCTCGCGAGCTCCGCGATGCCCGCGACCGGCTTCGCGGGCGCGGTCGGCGCGTTCCTCGCCTGCGGCGCGCTGATCGTGCTTGCGGGGGCGTGGAAGCCGCTCGGCCGCTGGGTCTCCGCCATCCCCGTGTCGCTGGCCAGCGCGATGCTCGCGGGCGTGCTGCTCGGCCTCTGCCTCGCGCCGGTGCGCGCCGTGGTGCAGCTGCCCGCGCTCGCCCTGCCGATCGTGCTCGCCTGGGCGGCCTTGCTCAGGATCAGCCGGCTGCACGCGATGCCCGTGGCCGTGGCGGTCGCGGCCGTGCTGGTGGCGGCGACGACCGAGCTGCCGGCGGGCTTCGCGGGCACGCTGGCGCCCGCGCCCGTCGCGACGATGCCGGCCTTCGACGCCGCGGCCCTGGTGGGCATCGCGCTGCCGCTCTTCGTGGTCACGATGGCCTCGCAGAACATCCCGGGCATGGCCGTGCTCGCGGTCAACGGCTACCGGCCGGATCCCGGGCCGCT
>CANMWW010000396.1 GCA_947500965.1 Alphaproteobacteria bacterium | reverse complement strand
CTGCGCACCGGCGCCTTCCTGCGCCTGTGGACGGCCGGCGGCTTCACCAACGCGATGCGCTGGCTCGAGATCCTCGTCGCCGGGCTGTTCGTGTTCGAAGTCACGCACTCCGCCTTCGCGGTCGCGGTGGTCACGATGATGCGCTCCGTGCCGATGCTCGTGGCCGGCGCGCTCGCCGGCGTGGTCGCGGAGTCGCTGGACCGCAAGCGGCTGCTGCTGGCGGGACAGGCCCTGAACGCGGCCACGGCCGCGCTGCTCGCGCTCTCGGGCGCGCTCGGCACGCTCTCGGTCTGGCAGCTTGCCGTCGCGAGCCTCGCGAGCGGCCTCGTCTGGGCGAGCGAGATGGCGGTGCGCCGGCGCATGGCCGGCGAGGCGGCGGGGGAATCGCATGTCGCGGCCGCGATCGCGCTCGATTCCATGACCAGCAGCGTCACGCGCATGCTCGGCCCGATCCTGGGCGGCCTCGCCTTCGAGACGCTCGGCGTCGCCGGCGCCTTCGCCGCCGCGGCGCTCGGCCACTGCGTCGCCATCGCGGCCTGCCTGCGCCTTCGCCATCGCCAGCAGGTCCAGGAGCTGCAGCTGCGCGCCGTGCCCTCCGCCATCGCCGAGGCGGCGCGGCTCGCGGCGCGCACGCCGATCGTGCGCAGCATCCTGGTCGTGACCGTCGTGATGAACGTCTTCGCCTTCTCCTACACGACCGTCTTCCCGGCCTGGGGGGAACGCGTCTTCGCGGCCTCGCCGAGCATGGTCGGGCTGCTTGCCGGCGCCGAGCCCTTCGGCGCCCTGATCGGCGCCTGGATCATCGCCACGCGGCGCATCCCGCTGGCCCCGAACCAGCTCTTCGTCGGCGGCTCGGTGATGTTCATGCTGCTGCTCGCCGCCGCCGCCAACCTGCCGCTCTTCGCGCTCGCCTGGATGCTGCTGGCGCTGGGCGGGCTCGGCACCGCGGCCTTCGGGGCGATGCAGACGACGCTGGTCATCACCAACGTCTCCGCCGACGCGCGCTCGCGCGTGCTCGGCCTCGTGACGACCTGCATCGGCATGGGTCCCGCCGGGATCCTCGCCGCGGGCGCCCTCACCGACAGGCTCGGCCCATCCGCCGCGCTGACCGTCATGGCCTGCACGGGCGCGGTCCTCGCGCTGGTCTTCCGCCAGAGGGTGGCGTCGCCGCCGGCGTGATAGGCTCCCGGCCGCGCGTCCGCGAGGGAGGTTCGCATGCGTCTCTTAGGCTGGATCCTGGTCGCCGCGTCCATCGTCCTGCTCGGCCGCGACGCCATGAGATGGATCGAGGGCCGCGGCTTCGGCCCGGCGCCGCTCGGCCAGGTCTGGTTCGACGTCGACCGCTTCTCGCTCAACCTCGTGCAGGCCGTGGTCGAGCGCTACGTGGCGTCGTGGCTGTGGCAGGACGTCGTCGCGCCGCTGCTGCTGATGCCCGCATGGGCCGTACCGGCGGTGGCCGGCGCCGCCCTGCTCGCCGCCGCGCGCGTCGCGGCGGGGCGGCGGCTCAGTTCTCGCGGGCCTTGAGGGCGGCGAAGAACGCGCTCTGCGGTATGTCGACCTTCCCGAACTGCCGCATGCGCTTCTTGCCCTCCTTCTGCTTCTCGAGGAGCTTGCGCTTGCGGGTGATGTCGCCGCCGTAGCACTTCGCCGTCACGTCCTTGCGCAGCGCGGAGACGGTCTCGCGCGCGATGATGCGCCCGCCGATCGCGGCCTGGATGGCGATCTTGAAGAGCTGCTGCGGGATCAGTTCCTTGAGCTTCACGCAGAGCACGCGGCCGCGGCTCTCGGCCTCGGCGCGGTGGACCATGATCGACAGCGCGTCGACCGGCTCGGCGTTGACCAGGATCGCGAGCTTCACGACGTCGCCCTGCTCGTAGCTGTCGACCGCGTAGTCGAAGCTGGCATAGCCGCGGCTCACCGACTTCAGCCGGTCGTAGAAGTCGAAGACGACCTCCGCGAGCGGCAGGCGATAGACGAGCATCGCGCGCGTGCCGGCATAGGTCAGCTGCTCCTGGCGGCCGCGCCGGTCCTCGCAGAGCTTCAGCACCGAGCCGAGATACTCGTCCGGCACGAAGATCGTCGCCTTGATCCAGGGCTCCTCGATGTGGTCGACGCGCACCGGGTCCGGCATGTCGACCGGGTTGTAGACGTCGACGACCTCGCCGTTGGTGAGGTGGACCTTGTAGACGACCGATGGCGCGGTCGCGATCAGGTCGAGGTCGAACTCGCGCTCGAGCCGCTCCTGGATGATCTCGAGGTGCAGCAGGCCGAGGAAGCCGCAGCGGAAGCCGAAGCCTAGCGCGGCCGAGCTCTCGGGCTCGTAGACGAAGGACGCGTCGTTGAGGCGCAGCTTGGCGAGGCTCTCGCGCAGCTTCTCGAAGTCCGCCGTGTCGGTCGGGAAGAGGCCGCAGAACACGACCGGCAGCGAGGGCTTGAAGCCCGGCAGCGGCGCGGCGGCGGGGCGGCGCTCATCGGTGATCGTGTCGCCGACCTTGACGTCGGCGACCGCCTTGATGCCCGCCGTGATGAAGCCCATCTCGCCAGGCCCGAGCGCCGCGACGTCCTTCGGCTTGGGCGTGAACACGCCGACGCGGTCGACCTCGTAGGTCGCGCCCGCGGCCATCATGCGGATCTTCTGGCCCTTGGCGAGGCGGCCGTCGCGCACGCGCACCAGCACGACGACGCCGAGGTACGGGTCGTACCAGGAATCGACCAGCAGTGCCTTGAGCGGCGCGGCGGCGTCGCCCTGCGGCGGCGGCAGGCGCTGCACCAGCGCCTCGAGCACGGCGCCGATGTTGAGGCCGGTCTTGGCCGAGACCTCGACCGCGCCGGAGGCATCGATGCCGATCACGTCCTCGATCTGCTGCTTGACCCGCGCGGCATCCGCCGCGGGCAGGTCGATCTTGTTGAGGACGGGGACGATCTCGTGGCCGTTGTCGATGGCCTGGTAGACGTTGGCGAGCGTCTGCGCCTCGACGCCCTGCGAGGCATCGACGACGAGGATCGAGCCCTCGCACGCGGCGAGGCTGCGGCTCACCTCGTAGGCGAAGTCGACATGCCCCGGCGTGTCCATGAGGTTGAGGACGTAGTCCCTCCCGTCGGAGGCGCGGTAGTCGAGGCGCACGGTCTGCGCCTTGATCGTGATGCCGCGCTCGCGCTCGATGTCCATCGAATCGAGCATCTGGTCGCGGAACTCGCGCTGCTCGACCGCCCCGCAGAACTGGATGAGGCGGTCCGCCAGCGTCGACTTGCCGTGGTCGATATGCGCGATGATCGCGAAGTTCCGGATGCGGGAAGGATCGGTCATGGACCCGTGGGCCGCGCCCTTGCGGGCGTACGGTCGGCATGGAGGCGGGGAAATCGCGTCGCGCGGGGGGTGCGCGCCGCGTGCGAGGCGCGGAACATAGAGGCACCGGCCGAGTCTCTCAAGGACGGCGCGCCCCGCCGGCCCCGCCGGGCGCGCCACCGTGCCGCGGCGCGGGTCAATCCGGCCGGCAGGCCGCCGCCGCGAGAATGCCCGCCATGGATCGCGGCGCGGAGAGCGGCATGGCGGGATCGG
>CANMWW010000395.1 GCA_947500965.1 Alphaproteobacteria bacterium | reverse complement strand
GTCCTCGCCGACCAGCTCGGCAAGTCCGTCGGCGACATGTACCAGGGCGCCTTCATCCCCGGCCTCGTCCTCACCGCGCTCTACGCCGGCTACATCTTCTCGATGACCGTGCTGAAGCCCGGCTGCGCGCCCGCGCTGCCGCGCGAGGCGATCACGATCCGGGACAAGGATGGCAGCGCCGGCTATCCGTCGCTCGCCATCATGGTGGCTGCCTCGTTCGCCGCGGGATGGGTTCTGTCGCTCCGAATGGAGCCGATCTGGGCGGCCGCGACCGTGGGCCTCGCGGTCTACGTGCTCGCGCTGCTCCATTCCAAGCTGGGCCTGTCGATCGTGAGCCGCATGGCGCAGCAGGTGGTCATCGTGATGATGCCGCCGCTGGCCCTGATCTTCCTCGTCCTCGGCACGATCTTCGTCGGCATCGCGACGCCGACCGAGGGCGGCGCGATGGGCGCCGCGGGCGCTCTCCTGCTGGCGATGGCGCATCGCCGCCTGAACATGGACCTGATGCGCCAGGCGATGAACTCGACGGCGAAGCTCTCCACCTTCGTCATCTTCATCCTGATCGGCGCGCGCGTGTTCAGCCTGACCTTCTACGGCGTCGACGGCGACAAGTGGGTGGAGCACCTGCTCCTCGGCCTGCCCGGCGGGCAGCTCGGCTTCCTCATCGTCGTGAACGCGATGGTGTTCCTGCTGGCCTTCTTCCTCGACTTCTTCGAGCTGGCCTTCATCGTCGTGCCGCTGCTCGGGCCCGTGGCCGCCAAGCTGGGTATCGACCTGATCTGGTTCGGCGTGCTGCTCGGGGTCAACATGCAGACCTCGTTCATGCACCCGCCCTTCGGCTTCGCGCTCTTCTACCTGCGCTCGGTCGCGCCGGACCGTCCCTACCTCGACAAGGTCACGGGCCGCACGATCGATGGCGTCACGACGGGCCAGATCTACTGGGGCGCGGTGCCCTTCGTGGTCATCCAGGTCATCATGGTCTGCCTGGTGATCGCCTTCCCGGGCATGGTGACGGCGGGCCTCGACAAGACGCCGAAGCTCGATCCGAGCAAGGTCCAGATCCAGATCGCACCGTCGACCGCGGACGACGAGGAGCCGGTGGCGCCCGTCTTCCGCTGAGCCGGCGCCCGCGAACCAGCCGGGGAGGGGCAGGCCCCTCGCGGCGCGCGGGTCCGGGAAATGAAAAAGGCCCCGCCGGTCGCCCGGCGGGGCCTTCGTCGTCCTGGCTTCAGGCCGCGCTCACAGCTTGTTGGCGCGGTAGAGGCGGGCCATGAAGTTGTCCTGGCTGTTCTCGGTCACCTGGAACCACAGGTTCTGCTCGGCGCGGAACGGCTTCCAGTTGTCGAACACCTTCTTGAACTTGGCGTTCTTCCCGGCCGTCTCGGCGTAGAGCTCCTCGGCGGCGGCCGCGCAGGCCTCCATCACGGGGATCGGGAACGGCGTCAGCCTGGTGCCGCCGGCCACGAGCTCGCGCAGCGCCTTCGGGTTCTGCGCGTCGTAGCGCGCCTGCATGCCCGAATGGGCCTCGGCGCACGCGGCCTCGAGGATCGCCTGGTAGTGCTTCGGCAGCTTGTCCCACTCGCCCTTGTTCACGTACATCTCGAGCTGCGGGCCGCCTTCCCACCAGCCGGGGTAGTAGTAGAACGGCGCGACCTTGTTGAAGCCGAGCTTCAGGTCGTCATAGGGACCGACCCACTCGGCCGCGTCGATCGTGCCCTTCTCGAGCGCCGGGTAGATGTCCGAGGCCGCGAGCTGCTGCGGGACGACGCCCAGCTTGGCGAGGACCTGGCCGGCGAAGCCGCCGACGCGGAACTTCAGGCCCTTGAGGTCGTCGACCGTCCTGATCTCCTTGCGGAACCAGCCGCCCATCTGGCTGCCGGTGTTGCCGCAGGGGATGCCGTGGATGTTGTAGGCGGCATAGAACTCGTTCATGAGCTCGCGGCCACCGCCATGGTACATCCACGCGGTCTGCTGGCGGCTGTTGAGGCCGAAGGGGATCGCGGTCCCGAAGGCGAAGGTCGGGTCCTTGCCGACATAGTAGTAGGGGGCCGTGTGGCCGCACTCGACGGTGCCGGCCTGGACGGCGTCGGCGACCTGGAGCGCCGGCACGATCTCGCCGCCGCCGAAGACGCGGATCTGGAACTTGCCGTCGGTCGCCTCGGCGACGCGCTTGGAGACCTGCTCGGCCGCGCCGTAGATCGTGTCCAGGCTCTTGGGGAAGCTGGACGGGCAGCGCCAGCGGATTTCCGGCATCGACTGGGCGATGGCGGGCGCGGCGACGGTCGAGGCCGCTGCGGCGACGCCGGCGGCACCGTACTTGCCGGCGTTCCTGAAGAATGAACGACGCTTCATTGGGTCTTGTCCTCCCGGGGAGAGAAGTTGCTCTGGCGGCGCGCCTCGCGCGACGCGGCTTCCGCGGTTGCCTTTCCAGGCCCCGCGAAAATTGCGGCGAAGCTACAGGCCGCGCGGGAGACCTGCAACGGATCGCGCGCCGGTCAAGCCCGGTCGGCCGGTGCCGGCTCGACCTCCTCCAGCCTGGTCCATCCGGAAGGCGTCAGCGCCTCGAGAGGGCGGAACCGCGACTTGTAGGCCATCTTGCGGCTCTCCTGGATCCAGAACCCGAGATAGACATGGTCCATGGCCTCGGCGGCGGCCTGCTCGACGAGCCAGAGCACGGCGCGGGTCCCGAGGCTGCGGGCCTCCGCGTCGGGGTCGAAGAAGGTGTAGACGGCCGAGACGCCGCGCGGCATCCGGTCCGCGAGGCAGGCCGCGACGAGCGTCCCCGAGGCGTCGCGGAACTCGGCGATGGCGCTGTCCACCGAGCCGACCTCCACCATGCTGCGATAGTCGCTGGCGTCCATCCGCGCCATGTCGCCGTCGCCATGGCGGCCGCGCTGGTAGCGATGGAAGAGCTCGTACTGCTCGCTGGTGGCGCGGGCCGGCGCCCACGAGATCGAGAGGTCGGCGTTGCGCGCGACGACCCGGCGCCAGGCCCGACCGAAGGCGAACTCGGCGACCGGGATGCGGACCGGCACGCAGGCGTTGCAGCCGGGGCAGGCGGGCCTGTAGGCGAAGCCGAGCGAACGCCGGAAGCCGGCCTCGGAGAGGATCTCGTAGCTGAAGGCGGCACCCGGCCCGGAGAGGTCGGCGAAGATCCGCCGCTCGGTCCTGTCGTCGAGGTAGGGGCAGGGCGCCGGGGCGGAGTAGAAGAACCGCGGCGCCGGAGGCTGCTGCGCGAAGCTCACCGCTGGCTACCCGCCAGCAGGATCTCGCCGCCGCGCGGCGCGCGGCGCAGGACCTGCAGGTTGGAAAGCAGGTCGTGGAGCGTCCTGCGCCGCGGCAGGAAGAACACGGCGAGCAGCACCAGCCCGGCCGTGGTCGGCACGGTCAGCAGGAAGATCGCGCTCTGGATGAAGGCCTGCAGCAGCGTGGGCGGGGCGAGGGACATGTCGCGGACCTCGAGGCCCACGAGCCTCTGACCCGGCGTCGCGCCAAGCGCCGCGACCGCCAGCGTGTGGTAGGCGATCGGCACGGCCGCGAGCAGCGCGAGCGTGGGCGACAGCAG
>CANMWW010000394.1 GCA_947500965.1 Alphaproteobacteria bacterium | reverse complement strand
TCGAGCAGGCCGTCGATGCCGAGCCTGCGCGCCAGCTCCTCGATCCGCGCAAGGTCGCCCCTGCCGCCGACGCGCTGGGCGAGGCGCATGTTCTCGCGCAGCGTCAGGAACGGCAGCAGCCCGCCCTGCTGCAGCACGTAGCCGACATGCACCGCGCGCGTCGCGGTCAGGAGGTCGAGGTCGCCCGCGTCCCAGGCGGCGGCGACGTCGACCTCGCCGCCCTCGCGCGTCGCGAGCACGAAGCGCCCGGCGGAGGTCGGGCGCGAGGCGAGCGCGAGCAGGTCGAGCATGGTGGACTTGCCGGTGCCCGAGGGGCCGGTCAGCGCGACCGCCTCGCCGCGGCGCACGGCGAAGGCGTCGACCTCGAGGAGGAACCGGCCGGAGCCGCTCGCGTGCGCGCGCTCGACGCGCTCGAGGAGCAGGGCGGGCGCGGAGTGCATGGCCCGCGCGCGCGCCTCAGGGCAGCGCGTCGAGCGGCACCGGGTACATCGCCTCGCCGGGGTCGCGGCCGCCGTCGAAGGACACCCAGAGCGCCTGCTGGCGGTTGTATTCCTCGTAGAGGCGCAGCTTCGCCTCGATGTCGTTGAGGATCTCGCGCCGGCGCCCGGCGCCCATCGCGACCCAGTCCTCCTGCGTGACCTCCATGATCGCGCTCTGGTAGGGCAGGTCGTCGAGGTATTCGCCGAAGGCGCCGCCGAGGCGCTGGAACTCCGCCATGCGGCGCGGGTCGCGGCTCGACGCCGCCGCGGCGGCGCGGATGCGCGAGAACCAGGTGTCCGGCGCGATGCGCGCGGCGTTGCCCGCCTCCATCACCTCGCGCAGCGTGCGCGCGAGGTCGGAGAGCTGGTTGCGCGTCAGCAGGACGCGGGGCTCCACGGGGCGGCGCTCCGGGACGGGATCGACGGCGTCCTCGCTGAGCACCACGCTGCGCACGACGTCTGGCACCGCCTCGCGGCGCACGCGACCGAGATAGGACAGGCGCATCGCGTTGCCGACGATCGCGGACTGCTCGGCGACGCGCCTCTCCTCGGGCGTCGTGGGCGGCGCGATGCCGGCGATCGGCCGGCCGAGCGTGGCCGCCACGTTGGCGAGCAGGGCGTCCCCCAGCCTGTCGACGATGCCGCCGAACCGCCCGAGGTCGCCCTCGGCGATCGGGTAGTAGAGCGGCTCGGTGCCGCCGAACTGCGAGAGCTCGCGATACTGCTTCTCGGCGCGCGCATGGTTGTTGCGCCCCGCCGGGGTGCGCAGGTGGAGCGTGTAGATCGCCACCTGGCTGGCCTCGCTGCGCGCCAGCGCGTTCATCTCGCGCGGCCCGAGCTTCGTCTCGCTCTTGGGATCGGTGGCGTCGCGCGTGCCGGCGTCGGTGACGAGCACGATGTAGCGGCCGCCGAAGTCCTTCCACTGCACCTTGTCGAGGGCGAGCTTGATGCCCGCCATCGCGTCCTCGTCGAAGTCCTGGTTCGAGGCCTTGGCCTCCTCCACGACGGCCGCCTGCGCGACGATGGCGTCCGGCGCGGTGGCGAAGTCGGGCACGGAGACCATGCGCGTGACGTATTCGAGCCGCGCATCGCCGCCCATGTGGTCGCGGTAGGCGACCATGCCGAAGCGGAAGTTGTCGCGCACGGCCGTGCCGCCGATGCGGTCGACCAGGCGCTTGATCGCCTCGCGCGTGCGGTCGATGTAGGGCGCCATCGACACGGTGGTGTCGACGACGAAGACGACGGCGCCCTTGAACTCGCGCATCGCGGCGGGATCGGCCGGCAGGGTCGCGGGCTTCTCCGCCGGCGCCGAGACGACCTCGAGGGCCAGCGCGGCCTCCGCGCGCTCGTTCTCGATGCGCGCCGCGGAGAGGATGGGCAGCAGGTAGAACTGGCGCGTGATGTCGACGTGGTTCTCGGGCTCGAGCGCGACCACCGGGCCGTCGGCGTTGGCGTTCGCGCCCTCGCGCATCCGGCGCGCGTCCTCCGCGCGGCTGCCGGCCAGCCACAGCCTGCGCGCGGTCTCCTCGTCGCGCAGGAACATCGCGCGCTCGCGCCCCGCGGGGTTGGTGAAGGCGGCGATCAGGGTCTGCTTCCAGTCGATGCTGCGCTCGGCCGGGATCCAGCCCGCCACGCGCCCGTCGGAACCCTCGCCGACCAGCAGGAAGCCGTCGCGCCGCTCGTAGACGTAGTGGACCGAGAAGCCCGGGACCGGGCGACCGGCGCCTTGCCGCGGCTCGGTCGTCATCGTCGCGCCGGGGCGCGTGATCACGCGCTGGTAGAGGTTGCGCTTGCCCTCGATCAGGAGGGGGCGGCGCTCCTGCGCGCCCGCGGGCGTGGTTGTGGTGACAAGCGCGAGCGCGAGCGCGGCGAAGGCCGCGGCGGCGGCAAGGCGTGGTGCCCTCATGGCCAGAACTCCTTGAGCGCGTCCGCGGCGGACTGGTTGCGCGGCGCCTGTTCCTCGAGCCACGCCTTAAGCACGGCGCGCGGTGCGTCCGCGTCCGCGTCCCCGCGCTGCGCGGCGTCGCGGTAGTAGCGCGCGGCGGCGCGCGGGTCGGGCGAGCGGAAGGGCTGGCCCGGGCGGAAGCCGTTGGGATCGTAGAGACGCGCGAGCGCGGTCATCGCGGGGGCGTGGCCCTTCTCGGCCGCCTCCTCGAACAGGACTAGCGAATCGTCGTGGCGGCCTGCCTGCTGGCGGCGCAGGGCGACGGCGTGCAGCGCCTGCGCGTTGGGCGCCCGCTCCACGACCTCGCGCAGCGACAGGCCATCGGTCCCGTCCGGCCAGATCGGCGCGGGTGGCGCGGCAGGGCGCTGCGGCTGCGGGGGCGCCGCGGGTTGCGCCGGCTGCTGGGGCTGGGGTGCCGCCTGCTGCTGCGCGGGCTGCGGGCGCGGCTCCTCCTGCTGCCTCCCGAGGAACCACCAGCCGGCGGCGACGCCGAGCGCGAGCAGGAGCAGGCCGAGCAGGACGAGCGGCAGCCTGTCCGTGCCCTGCTTCGTCGCGACGCGCTGCGGCGGCGGCAGGGGCGGGGTGGCGGGCTCCGGCGCGGGCGCCGGCGGGACCGGCGCCACCGGTGCCGGCGGCACGGGCGCGGGCTTCGAAGGCGGCGCTGCAGGCGGCGGCGCGGGTGGCGGAGGAGGTGGCGGGGGCGGATCGTCGGCCGGCAGCTGGCCGTCGAAGAAGTCGATGTCGTCGGGCCAGAACAGCCCGGCCTCGCTGCCATCGGCCGTGAGCGCCAGGATCGCCGGCCCCGCCTCCATGTGGCGGACGACCGAGGGCCCCACGACCAGCACGAACTGCGCGCCTTCCTGGGTGACCGAGACCGGCGTCAGGTCGCTTCGCGTGACGTCCCAGCCCGAGGGGCCGAGATTGGGCTTGGCGAAGCCCTCGCGCATGATGCGGAAGCCGCCCGACGCGGCGGCGAGCGTGGTTCCGCCCAGGACGAGGCGGGCATGCCCCATCGGGTGACCGGGATCCTGCTCCACGCGGACCGTGAGTGCCATCGCGCCCCCCTTCCCGGCCCGCGCGTCAGGCCGCGCCGCGGAGCGTGGCGAGGATCCGGCCGAGCCGCGCGTTCGCCGCGATGTCCACGGT
>CANMWW010000393.1 GCA_947500965.1 Alphaproteobacteria bacterium | reverse complement strand
GTCCGCGCCCAGCCGCGGCCCCGCCGGCGGCACCGGCACGGCCGACGCCTTCGCCCGCTCGCTCGCCGAGATCGCCGCGTGGGACTGGTTCGGGGCGCGCATCGTGGTCGAGCATTGCGACGAGCACCGGCCCGGCCACCCGCAGCACAAGGGCTTCCTGTCGCTCGCCGACGAGCTCGCCGCGATCGCGCGCGCCAACGGCGCCGCGCGGCGGCCGCTCGGCGTCAACGTCAACTGGGGCCGCTCGGTGCTCGAGACGCACGACGCGGGCCGCGCGGTCGAGCATGTCGAGGCCGCGGCGCGCGCGGGCGCGCTGTCGGGCATCATGTTCTCCGGCGCCTCGGGCGCCGACACGCCCTATGGCGCGTGGCAGGACACGCACATGCCGCATGCGCCGGCGGCCGGGCTTCGCCACGGCGCCGCGGGCTCTCTGATGACGGAGGCCGAGATCCGCCGCACCCTCGCCGCGGCGAGGGGCGTCGCGCTCGACTTCCTCGGCGCCAAGATCGCCATCCGCCCGCCGGAGGCGGGCGTGGAGGCGCGGCTCGGCATGGTCGGCGACCTGCTCGCCATCCTCGCGCGCGCGGGATGAGGCGCGCCCGCCACGATCGAGATTGACACCGCGGGGCCGAAGCGGCCCCATGGAGGGGATGCCGCGCGGCGCCGGACGGGCGCCGCGGCGGCGGGTGCATGAAGGGGAGGAACGCATGAACTTCGTCACTGGCCGGCGCGCGCCGGTCGCCGCCGCCCTGCTCGGCGCGGCCGCTCTGCTCGCGTCGTCGAGCCTCGGCGCCGCCTGGGCGCAGGGCCGCTACAAGGAGGCGCCGCAGCTCGCCGAGGACGTGAAGGCCGGGCGCCTTCCCGCCGTCGACAAGCGCCTGCCGGAGAACCCGCTGGTCGTGCCGGTGGTCGAGCGCACGGGCCAGTATGGCGGCGTCTGGCGCCGCGCCTTCCTCGGGCCGGCCGACGCGAACAACTACGTGCGCGTGGTGTTCGACTCGCTGTTCCGGCACTCGCCCGACGGCGGCAAGATCGAGCCGAAGATCGCGGCCGGCGCCGAATCCTCGGCGGACTTCAAGACCTGGACGATCAGGCTGCGCAAGGGCGCGCGCTGGTCGGACGGCGCGCCCTTCGGCGCGGACGACATCCTGTTCTGGTACAAGGACGTCCTGCTCAACAAGGACCTGACGCCGTCGCTTCCCGGCTGGATGCGCAACAAGGACGGCTCGCCCGCGCTCGTCGAGAAGGTCGACGACGCGACGGTGCGATTCGTCTTCGCCGAGCCGGCGACGCTGTTCCTGACCGCGCTGGTCGCGGCCGATGGCGGCGACCGCACCTACGCGGCCTTCCTGCCGGCCCACTACCTGAAGAAGTTCCACCCCGCCTACACGGCGAAGGAGGAGGTCGACAAGGCCGCGCAGGCCGCGGGCTTCAAGACCTGGGCCGAGCTCTTCGCCGCGCGCAACGCGCCGCCGGAGAACCCGGAGCGCCCGACCATGGCGGCGTGGGTCCCGACCAGCCGCGTCAGCGATCCCGTCCTGACGCTGAAGCGCAACCCGTACTACGTGGGCGTCGATCCGGACGGCAACCAGCTGCCCTACATGGACGAGGTGCGCTTCACCTACTTCGCGGACGTGCAGGCGCTGAACCTCGCGGCGATCGCGGGCCAGTTCGACATGCAGGAACGCCACATCCAGATGACGAACTACCCCGTCTTCAAGGACGAGGAGAAGAAGGGCAGGTACCGCATCCTGACCTGGTCGACGTTCGGCGGCGCCGACGCGGCCATCACCTTCAACCAGACCTACCGGGCCGACCCGGAGATGGCGAAGCTGATGGCGACGAAGGACTTCCGCGTCGCGCTGTCCCACGCCATCAACCGCGACCAGATCAAGGAGTCGGCGTTCCTCGGCCTCGGCGAGGCGCGCCAGCCCGTGCCGGCGCCCTGGCACCCGTACTTCCCGGGCGACGAGCACGCGAAGAAGTACCTGGCCCACGACGTCGCGCTCGCGAACCGCATGCTCGACCGGCTCGGCCTCGACAAGAAGGACGCCCAGGGCATCCGCCTGCTGCCGAACGGCAAGCCGGCGACGATCGAGATCGCGATCGTCCCGGCCTTCGGCGCGTGGCCCGACGTCGGCCAGCTCGTCGCCAAGGACTGGGAGAGGGTCGGCATCAAGACCATCGTCCAGATCCGCGAGCGCGCGCTGCACTTCAAGATGCGCGACGCGAACGAGCTGATGGCCGAGATCTGGAACCAGGACACGACCGGGTTCCCGTTCACGGGCAACACCAAGTTCGACATCCGCATCCCGGCGATCCAGATCGGCAATTTCGGCCCGCTGCATGGCCAGTGGTACCGCTCGAACGGCCGCGAGGGCGCCGAGCCGACGGCCGAGATCAAGAAGCTCGTCGAGCTGATCGACACCGCGAAGACCGTCGGCACGGAGCAGCAGGTCAAGGTCGCCCAGGAGATCTTCAGGATCTGGGCCGACCAGGTCTACGAGGTCGGCATCGTCGGCCTCACGCCCATGATCCAGGGCGTGGTGGTGCTCAACAGCCGGATGCGCAACGTCCCCGCGCAGCTCGGCAACGACTGGCCGCTGCGCACGCCGGGCAACGCGCGCCCGGAGCAGTTCTTCTACCAGCGCTGAACGGAAGGCCGGGGACGCGCGCCAGCGAGCGGCGCGCGTCCCCGGTGCCCGTCCCCGGCCAGACAGACCCACGCCCGCGCCCGCACGCATGATCCGCTTCGTACTCCAGCGCCTGCTGCTGCTTCCGCTGCTGCTCGTCGTCTTCTCGATCCTCGTCTTCGTGATCGTGGAGGCGCCGCCGGGCGACTTCCTGACGTCCTACATCGCGACGCTCGCCTCGTCCGGCTCCTCGATCGGCGCCGAGCATGTCGAGGCGCTGCGCCGCCAGTACGGCCTCGACCAGCCGATCTGGGTCCAGTACCTGAAATGGGTCGGCAACCTGCTGCAGGGCGACCTCGGCCTGTCGCTCGAGTACCAGCGCCCGAACTCCGAGCTGATCGGCGAGCAGCTGTTCCTGACCGTCGTGCTGGCGCTGTTCTCCTTCGTGCTCACCTGGATCATCGCCGTGCCTGCGGGCATCTACTCCGCCATCCGCCAGCGCTCGGTCGTCGACTACATCCTCACCGTCGTGAACTACATCGGCGTCGCGACGCCGAACTTCATGCTCGCCCTCGTGCTGATGTGGGTGGCCTTCGCGTATTTCGGCATCAGCGTGACCGGGCTCTTCTCGCCCGAGTACCAGGGCGCGGAGTGGAGCCTCGCGAAGTTCCTCGACCTGCTGGCGCATGCCTGGCTGCCGTCGCTGGTGCTCGGCATCGCGGGCACCGCGCGGCTCACGCGCGTGATGCGCGCCAACCTGCTCGACGAGCTCAACAAGCCCTACGTGGTCACCGCCCGCGCGAAGGGCCTGTCCGAATGGACGCTGGTGCTGCGCTATCCCGTGCGCCTGGCCTTCAACCCCCTGGTCAGCACGATCGGCTGGTACCTGCCGCAGCTCTTCTCGGGCAGCCTCATCGTCGCGACGGTGATGAACCTGCCC
>CANMWW010000392.1 GCA_947500965.1 Alphaproteobacteria bacterium | reverse complement strand
GATCTAGCGGCTGGTCGAGGCGCGCACGCCCGCGGCCGCCGCGCGCGAGCCGCAGGCGATCGTCGTGCTCTCCGCCGACTATCGCGCGGTGGCGCCCGAGTATGGCGAGGCCACGATCGGCCCGGCGACGCTCGCGCGGCTGCGGCATGGCGTGCATCTCCACCGCCGGACCGGGCTGCCGCTGCTGGTGACGGGTGGCGGCACGCCGCCGCGCTTCAGGCCGGGGCTCGGCGAGGCGATGCGCGTCGCCGCGGAGCGCGACTTCGGCGTCCAGGTCCGCTGGGTCGAGGGCGCGTCGCGCAACACCATGGAGAACGCCACCCTGAGCGCGCGCATCCTGCTGCCCGAGGGCATCTCGACCGTGCTGCTGGTGACGCATGCCGAGCACATGCCGCGCTCGATGCGCGCATTCGCCGCGGCCGGGATCGCCTCGCGCCCCGCCCCCGTCGGGTCGGTCGCGTCGCCCCCGGGCGCCGAGACGTGGAGCCTCGGCGCCCTGCTGCCGCGCACGCGCGCGCTCGACCGCTCCGCGAGCGCGATCCACGAGCTCGCGGGGATGCTCTGGTACGAGGCCGTTCTGGCCTGGCGCGGCAAGGCGTCCCGCTGAGCCCTGGACGCTGGCGCGCGGCCGGATTTGGTGGCAAAGGGGCGTCGTCCCGGCACCCATTCCCATCGCCGGGCGCCTTCGCCGCGAGGGAGTCGTCCATGAGCGAACGCGTCGCCGTCATCGGGCTTGGCTATGTCGGGCTGCCGCTCGCCGTCGCGCTGGCCCGCCACATGCCGGTGGTCGGCTTCGACATCGACGCGGGGCGCATCGCGGAACTCTCCGCCGGCCACGACCGCACCCGCGAGGTCGAGCCCGAGGCGCTGGCCGCGGCGCGCGGCCTGTCCTTCGCCAGCGACGTCGCGTCGATCCGCGGCTGCGGCATGTTCATCGTCACCGTGCCGACGCCCGTCGACGGCTCGAACCGGCCGGACCTCGGCGCCGTGCGCGCGGCCTGCCGCAGCGTCGGCGCCGCGATCGCGCCGGGCGGGATCATGGTGCTCGAGAGCACCGTCTACCCGGGCGTCACCGAGGAGGTCTGCGGGCCCGAGATCGAGCGCGCCTCGGGCCTTTCCTGCGGCAGGGACTTCTTCCTGGGCTACAGCCCGGAGCGCATAAATCCCGGCGACCGCGAGCACACGGTCGAGCGCATCACCAAGGTCATCGCCGGCCAGACGCCGGAGGCGCTGGAGCGCATCGCCGCGGTCTACGGCAAGGTCACCGCGGGCGGCGTGTTCCGCGCGCGCGACATCCGCACCGCCGAGGCGGCGAAGGTGATCGAGAACGCGCAGCGCGACATCAACATCGCCTTCGTCAACGAGATCACGATGATCTTCCAGCGCATCGGCATCTCGGTGCACGACGTGCTCGCGGCCTCGCGCACGAAGTGGAACTTCCTGCCCTTCTCGCCGGGCCTGGTCGGCGGCCACTGCATCGGCGTCGATCCCTACTACCTCGCGGACCTCGCGCAGCGCCTCGGCCACCATCCCGAGGTCATCCTCGCGGGGCGGCGGATCAACGACCAGATGGGGCTCTACGTCGCCGACCAGGTCGCGCGCAGGCTGGCGCGCCAGCGCCGCGAGCGCCGCGCCGCGCGCATCCTCGTGCTCGGCCTGACCTTCAAGGAGAACGTGCCGGACCTGCGCAACTCCAAGGTCATCGACGTCGTGCGCGGCCTGCGCGACTGGGGCCACGAGGTCGTCGTCCACGACCCGCTCGCCGACCGCGACGAGGCGCGCCACGAATACGGCGTCGAGCTCGCGGGCGACCTCGGCTCGCTCGGCCAGTTCGACGCGATCGTCCTCGCCGTGCCGCATCGCGACTATGCCGCCTTCGACGCCGCGCGCATCGCCGCGCTGACCGTGCCCGGCGGGCTGGTGGCGGACATCAAGGGCCTCTGGCGCGGCATCGACATGCCGGCCGACCGGGTCCGCTGGGACCTCTGAGCCTCAGCTCCAGCAGCCGACGCGCAGCACGAAGCGCCGCGCGCGCTCGAGCACGACATCCGGCGCCAGCGCCTCGCGCCCGTCGCCGTCGCGCGCATGGACGCCGTTCGCGGCGAGGAAGGCGCGCAGCGCGGCGAGGCTGACCGCCAGGCCGATGCGCGGGTCGTTGCGCCCCTCCGGCCCGCTGCCCGGCTCCGGGGCGCGGGCATGCACGACGCCGATCACCTCGCCGAAGGAATCGAGCAGCGGGCTGCCGCTATGGCCGGGATAGGGCTTGCCGCGGAAGGCGAAGCGCCATTGCGCGGTCGCCGCCGCGCCGCGCGGCACGATCGCGTCGACCGCGCTCGCCGAGGCGCTCGGCTGGCCGAGCAGGGAATGGCCGACCGCCATCGCGCGCATGTCCGCCGGGCGTCCCGGCCGCGGGCTGAGCGTGGCGACGGCCGCGGGCGCGGCGCGGCCGGTCGCGAGCAGCGCCAGGTCGCTCTCGCGCGCGACGGCGACGACGCGCGCCGCGATGCGCACGCGGTCGAACCCCGCCACCGTGACGAGGCCGCAGCCGGCGACGACATGCAGGCTGGTGACCGCGTTCCCCGCGCCGTCCACCAGGAAGCCGGTGCCCGCCATCTTCTCGCGGCGCCCCTGCGCGGGATCCCCGGCCGCGCCGGGCGCGGCCTCCGGCTGCTGGAAGGCGCCGGGCCCGCCGCGCGCCGGCGCGCGCTGCAGCGCCTCGCGCACGCGCCGCGCGCGCTCCGCCTCGACCAGCCGCGCCGTCTCGTCGTCGACCACGATGCCCGCGCAGCGCCCCGGCAGGGCGCGTGCGAGCGCGCCGCGCTGCGGGTCGAGGCACCACTGCGCCGTCGCGGGATCCTGCGCGGTCGCGGGACGCGACGGCGCGCACAGCGCGAGCGCGGCGAGGAGGACGGGCGCGAGGGCGCGGCGCGGGCAGGCCATGGGCGGCAGGATCGGGCCGTCGCTCCCGCGCGGCGAGGGCCGCGACCTCGTGACCCGTGCGGCGCGGCCCGCGCGAGCGGAGTAGGAGCCACGCCCTTCGCGCGGTTCCGTCGCCATGCCCTCCATGCGAGCGTCGCCCGCGCAACCCGGAGGGCATCGCTTGGTCGAGGCGCTGGTCGAGACGATGGATGCGGTGCGCGAGGCGCTTGCCGCGGCCCCGCGGCATGCCGGGCTGCTGGCGGCGGTCTTCCCGCTGGCCCTGCTCGCGACGCTCAACCTGCTGGCGCTGCTGCGCATGGCGCGGCGGCTCGAGGCCTGCCGGCGGGCGCTGGAGGCGCTCTCCGGCCGGATGTCGGAGGCCGACGCCGCGCGGAAGTCGAAAAACGAGGAGGGCCGTCGTATCCTGCGCGCCCTGGTGGACGGGTTCGAGGCGGCGAGCGGCCGCCGCGAGTGACGTCCCGGGGACAGTCAGCGGGAGGGCGACATGAACAAGATCACGCGGCCGGGCTTCATTCCCGAGGGCCAGGAGCCCTGGCAATGGGCCGATCCGGTCTGGAGGCAGATCGTCGACAAGGTGCGCGCCGGGCGCTCGCTCGCGCCGGCGTCCTGGCCGGGCGGGGCGCGCTGCGCGGTGGCGCT